>JAISGC010000114.1 GCA_031263295.1 Rickettsiales bacterium | reverse complement strand
CAGGCACATCGTTAGTCACTAGTCGTTAGTAGTTAGTCGTTACTATTCCGCTTTTCCAAAAACCAGATTTATGATAAAATCAATACATATAGAGAGAATATGAAACAACGGCGATTTATTTGGCTGGCCTGTTCGTGCGCAATCCTTTTCGCGCCGGTCGTCGCCGTCGCGGGGCTGGGCGATATGATTCGCGCCGCCACCAGTATCGCCGCCGCGAAAAATGCCTATTCCGCCGAGGTTCAGTCTTTGTCCAACAGCGCCAAATCCAACGGCGTCAGCGCGAATGTCATCAGCAAAGTTATGGACCTTCTTAAAAATAACAGCCAGAAGACCTATTCCGCGGACGAGGTCGCCGAACTGCAAGACAAAGCCAAGGCCGCAAAGGACAAAGAGCAGTCGACAGCAAATAAAATGCTGGGCGGGCTGACCATGGCGGCGACCGGAATCGGCGGCATGCAATTGATGCAGGGCCTGGCCGAAAAGCAGGCGGACGAAACCGCCGCAAAAGAAATGGCGGCGTATCTCGGCACAATCGCCTGCGGCGTCAACGGATATAAAAATGTGAAATACAACGAGGCCGGGACCACGCCGGAGCTATCGCGCGAGATGGGCGACGCGCAGCTGCAATATGCGGTCTTGGCCGACAAGATGAAGGCCGCGAAAGAGGCGCTCGGCATGCCCGAAGGCATCGAGAGCGAGACGATCGTCGACACGGCCAAACTCTATTCCGACCGCGGCACCGACACCGACGGAATCAGTCATAACTTCGACACCGCGACCCAGCGCGCGGATTCCGGCGCGGGCAAAAAGCGCGCGATGATAGGCGGCGCCGTCGCGGGCGTCGGCGTCGTCGGCGGAGTCGTCGGCAACGCGGTCATAAACGGCGAGAAAAAAGGCGGCGAAAGCGGAATCGGAAAATTGTTCGGCTCGTCGGGAATACAGAATGTCGGCGAGGGAGCCAAGGATGTCATAAGCTCCATCGGAAGCAAGGTCGACATAAGTTCCATGGCGTCCTCGGTTGTGGGCGGCAATTAAAGAATAAATAAAGAATAAATAAACTGAAGACAATACTTTTGATATTGTTTTCAATTTTGTTCGTCGGCAATTTGCAGGCGGCCGAACCAGCGCGCGTCGGGGCGATGAGCGGCAGAGCGAGCGGGCGGGCGATGCCCGCAATCCGCGCCGGTTCGGCGGCGGTCGCTGCGTCCGCGCCGTCCGCACCGGTCGCACCGGTCGCCGCAGTTGCCGCGGCCCCAATCGCGGAGCCCGAGCCCGAGATTGACGACGAGGAAGAAATCGAAGAGGTCGAGGTTGTCGAAGCCGCGCCCGCGAAAACCGAAACGAAAACGGCGGCGAAAGCCGAGCCCGCGGCCGAGGTCGCCGCCGCAATCGCGGTCGCGACGCCCGTCGTCGAAAACGCCGACGCCTGCCGCGACGAATACAACGATTGCATGGACCAGTTCTGTCTATTGGACGAATCGGAGGGCGAGCGCTGCGCCTGTTCGGACAATATCGACCGCTCCAAAACTATGATACGGAAAATCAACTCGACCCAGGCCGAGGCCGAAAAGCTTTACAGCGAGGGCGTTGAAAAGGAAAAGCTCGGCGCCAAGGCGGTCCTCGTTTTCGGCGGCTCGGACAAGGCGAAAAACAGCCGCATCGACCTGAACGCCTGGCTGAACGCCGGAACCGGCGACGAGGAGGACGACGGCCTTGACGACGACTATGAGATAGGCGACGCGCTTTATAAAATGGCGGGCAAATCCTGCGCGGACCGCCTGGCCAAATGCGGCAAGGACGGCGATATGGTCAAGTTGCTTTACACGCGCTCCGTCACGGCCGACTGCAAAACATTCACCACATTTTTGGGCCAGCAGCAAAAAGTCGCCGACAACAACAAGGCCGCCGCGGAAAAGGCCGTCCGCGCCGCGCGCTTTGCCGAGCTTGAAAACACGAACAAATACAATCGCGGCGAATGCCTGATTGCGATGCGCGCCTGCGTTGCGGAAAAGGGCGGATGCGGCGAGAACTTCGAGAACTGCCTGGACAAGGGGCTTCTTACCCGGCGCACTAACGCCTGCGAAAACATAACCGACCAATGCATGGCCGTCAAAAAAGATGTTATGAAGGATTGGGACGACGAGATGAAATCAATCCTCGCCGACGCCGCAAAATACGCGGACAAATATAAACGCAATACCTGTCTTGCGCGGACCGAGGCCTGTCTTGAAGACAAATGCAGCACCGCCAGCAACGACGCGTGTCTGAATAATGTCGAGGTCGCGGCCGGAATCTGCACCGAGATAAACGAGTGCGAGGAAATCATCCCGGGCTTCAAGGGCGTCGTCAACGACAAGCTGGCGTATTTGCGCGTGCGATTCTGCCAGAACGATTTGGAGTCGTGCTTCCAGGACAAATGCGGCGCGGACTATACCAAGCCCGAGTGCCTGGGCAAGCCGGTGCACGAACTTGCGAAGCTATGCCCGGCGGATTTCTATCCGTCCTGCAAGGGCCAGAAGCAGTTCGATGTTTTGGTCTCGTCTATTTTCCTGCAACTGGACTATGCGATAATGCAGGGCTGCATCAACAAGTTTTCCGAGGATCTCGGGCGCGTATGCGGACCCGATATGTCCTGCATAGCGGACGACCCGGCCATATCCGCGTTGACCAACACCGAAGAGGCGCGAAAATTGTTCGAGCCGCAGAAGAACGAAGAGGGCGAATCGACCGGCATCTTGGGCTGGAAAGCTTACGCCGACCAGGAGGTCGACAAACTTTTCTCGCAGCTTGAAAACGACGCGACGATAGGCGCCTGCGCCGACACGCAGAATCCGAAGATCAAGGTCAAGGGCAAGCAGGGCGTCGGCCGGTCCGTCTTCAACACCGCGAAACTTATCGGCAAGGTGAACGCCGAGCAGAGGCAGTATCGCGCTCTCGTTTCCAAAATGCGCGAGCTGGCCAAAAAAGAGGATGTCGCCGAGGCCAAGGCCGCGTGCGAGCTATTCGGCGAGGACGACAAAATCGACAGCGTTTCGTTCGAGCCCGCATTGCGCAACTGCCATGTCTGCCGGACGCAGGAGGTTTGCGAAGAGGGCGGAGAATCGGCTATGACCGGCGCATTGAAAGCGGGCGCGGGCGGCTTGGCGGCCGGGGCGGCGGCCGGAACGATGGTCTCGCCCGGATGGGGAACGGCCATCGGCGGAGTCGTCGGCGGCCTCGGCGCGGGAATTATGGGCGGCTTATCCTCGAAGGAGCAGAAGTTCTGTCAGGAAATACAGAGCTGCGAGGACATAAATATGTAAAATCGCGGAGCGATTTTACATATTTAGAGAATAAGAGAATAAGAGAATAAGAGAATGGAAACCGAGAGAAGCATTTTGCGAATCAAAAGCGAGAAGTTTGCGGTAAGGATTATAAAACTTTATAAGCATTTGGCAGAGGCGAAAAAAGAGTTTGTTCTCTCTAAACAAATATTGCGGAGCGGGACAAGCATAGGAGCGAATCTTCAAGAATCAAAGTTTGCTATAAGCAAAAAAGAGTTCTTGGTGAAAGTTTCGATTTCTATGAAAGAATGTTCGGAAACTCTGTATTGGTTGAGATTATTAAAGGAAACGGATTATATAACGCAAAAGGAATTTAATAGCATTTATAAGGATTGCGACGAATTGAGCAGAATGCTGTTTGCGACATTGAAAACAACAAAGACAAAGATGGAATGACAACATGAAAAAAATACTCTTATTCTCTTATTCTCTTATTCTCTTATTCTCTTTTGGCGCGCACTCCGCTGTTAAAAAGAGTACGGGAGCCAAGGGCGCCGCGATGGTGGCGACGACGGCCAAATCTACGGTCAGGGCGAAAGTCAGCAGCGGAATCGAAGAGACCGAATGCTATCAGACTTATTTTGGATGCATGGATAATTTCTGCCAGTCGGCGAACGAATCGGGCGGCTCGTGCATGTGTTCGGCCGACTATGCCCAATATGAAGCGACCATGAAGAAAATCGAAAAGAACACGGACGAGGCTTCGCGCATCGCGACCATCGAAGTCGAAAAAGCACGCGCGGGCGCCAACGCAGACATCTTGTTCAACGGAACGCGCGAATACGATAAAGACGGAAATGTCGTCAACGACTACAACGCCAAGGCCAAGAAAAAAGCCGCGCGCCAGGCCGAACTCGACCGCCTGTTCGGAACAGAAGAGTTCGAGGAGGAAGAGGACGAGGCCGCGTCCCTGGACGGCCTGTCGGGAAAGGCGCTTTACGACGGCGCGCGCAACCTCTGCCTCGAAACGATTCCCGAAGAGTGCGAGACGGAAATGAAGCTGATTTCGCCATAATACACGACGCAGATAAGAAACGACTGCACCGCGCTTGGCAAAGTCATAAAAGATTTGGAGAAAAAATCCGAAATAGCGATTCTGGACGCGCAGAAGGATGTGCGCTCCGCGCGCGAGGAAAAGTTCGCCGAGGATAACGAATACGACCGCGGGACCTGCATGGTCAACTTTAAGAAATGCATGATGGGCCCGGATGCATGCGGGCCGGACTGGGGCCGCTGCGCGTCCTATATCGCCGACGAAAATATGCAGAACAACAAGGCCGTATCGACCGCGAACACAAAGATCGCGCACAACGACAAGTTTTCCATAACCGATTCGGTTCAGGAAATGCTGTCCAGCAAGCGCAACATCTGCGAATCGGTTCTGAACAAATGTTTGGCGACGCGCGACTTGGTCTGGACGGATTTCTTGCGCGATGTCGCGCCCGAGCTTAAAGTCGCCGAAGCCAAGCTCGAATCGGGCAAACGGCAATCGTGCCTCGGCACCATATCGACCTGCATCCAGAAGGCCTGCAAGGACGACATCGAGGGCAAGGGCGTCGAATCTATGGACGCCTGCCTTGCGCGGCCCGATATGGCGCGCAGTTTCTGCAAGGTCGAAATCGATCCCTGCGAAAGAATGGAGCCGCAGATTTGGGATTATGTCGTGTCGAAACTCGCATCTATGCGCGTCGACGCCTGCACGAAAGAGGTCAAGGATTGCTTTACCAGCGACGACCGCTGCGGTTCGGACTTTTCCAAATGCATCGGTATGGATTACAAGTATCTGCACGCGATGTGCCCGGTCGACAAGCTGGTTGTCTGCAAGCAGTCCAAGGCGAACTTCAAGATGGAGGATGTCGACAATATGCTGATGGGATTTTTCCTGAATGTCGACAACGAGTTGCTCGACCAGTGCCAGCAATTGATAAACAACAAGATGGACGAGCTGTGCGGATCGACCACCGACTGCAACGCCTTTGCCGCCGACGACCACATCGGGACGCAGCAATTGATGTCTCAAAAAGACGGGGCGATCTACCGCGTCACCGGGATGATTTCCTTCGGCTCGGTCAAGATGGGCAACGGCGAGATGTGCGACGGCGCCGAGGATCCGCAAGCGTGCACCAAGGAAAATCTGCTCGGCTTCGGAGAGATTGGCGTTACGGACTACATCGCCGATGTGAAGAAGAAAAACGCCGGGACGAAAAACGCGACCGAAATAATTTCTTCCATCGAATCGGAGCTGAACAACATCGCCGGAACGATAAACCGCACTATCGATTTGTTCGAGTCCGACCCGAAGATTCAGTTCTGCATCGAGGGGCGCGACCTGTCGCAAATCAACGGCAAGAACTCGAAGAATAATAAAACCAGCGCTCGTTTTCCGAACCTGTTGAACAACCAGAAACAGCTTATCGCGGCCTCCGCGTTACGCAAAGCGCAGGACAACTACAACAAAAAGTTCCAGAAACTGGTGGCGGACGCGATGAAAGACGCGAGCGCGGACATGGCGCAGTATATGTGCCAGAAGATGGCGGACGGCGGCGGGAGCACTTTGGCTTCGTTGGACACTCCGCTGGCTCCTCCGTATAGCATAAGCTATGATGTTGGAACGGGGTTGACGACCGCGGACCTCATGAAGGGCGGCAGCGGCGTCGACAGCACCAGCCGTTCGGCGGGCGGGAATGCGGGATACCTCGGCGGAAGCAATGCGTCGTCTTCGGGCGCGAATATTATGAGGAAGGCTCTGTTCAACCGCGAGACCAGAAACTGCCACATCTGCACGACGACGAGCGTCACGAACTGCTCGACCTCGGGCTCGACATCGTGGGGCCACAATTCGCGCAACACATCTTGCAGCACATCCGAGCCCAAGGAAAAATGCGAAGATGTCGCGATGTGATTCCAGAGCCTGGTGGGGTGTGTTTCGATGAAACACACCCTTTTTATTTCCGATGGGTCCGTAGGACCCGGAGGAAATAAAAAGAAAAAGCCGAACAATTAAATTGCAAATTATCAGAGGGCTCTTTCGAGCCCTCTTCCAATTTGCAATTGGTGTTTTTTATCAAAAAACACCCCACCAGGCTCTGGAATATGATATAATTCCCAAATGATAATATCGTTCGCGGACAAGGAAACCGCAAAGATTTTCAACGGCGAAATATCGCGCAAGTTCCCGCCGGAGATACAACTTCGAGCCCAGGACAGAATGGTGCTGATGGGTCGCGCCAGAAAGTTGGATGATTTGCGTATCCCTCCGTCAAACCACTTGGAATGTTTGGTCGGCAATCGTGCCGGGCAATACAGCATTCGTATAAACTCCCAATATAGAATCTGTTTCAATTGGGCCGGCTTTCATGCGACCGATGTTGAGATTGTCGATTATCATAGGTAGTCATTGACAATATATTTATTATATGTTATATGTATAACATATAATAAGGCGTATGCTATGATAAAAGAATATATCGATTTTGGAACGATTGGAGATTATTTGTCCAGAGAGTGGCTTGAGCCGTTCGGTTTGTCGCAGAATGCTCTGGCCAAGGCTATCGGCGTGCCGCAGAACCGCATCAGCGATATAATCAACGGCAAGCGCGGAATCACTGCGGACACGGATTTGCGCCTGTGCAGATATTTCGGATTGTCCGATGGCGTATTCACTGGAATACAGCAGCACTATGAGCATATCTTGGCAAAGCGCGCAATAGAAAAAGAACTGCTGGAAATCATCCCCTATGCGAACGACAATTTCAAGCCTAAACGCAAAAAAATAGCCATGTAAAAAACTGGTGCGAAAATTCGCGGCGCGGCGCGGATGCGCCGCGCCTGTTTTCGCTCGGGCCGCTGCGCGTCCCGCCGCGAAAACTTCTTTTTATTTTTTCCGGGTCCGTGGGTCTGCGACCCCGGACCCATCAAAAATAAAAAGGGCGCGCTTCATCGAAGCGCGCCCCACCGGGCTCTGGAATCACATCTGGACATCGCGGCAGTTTTCTTTCGGCTCGCTCATTTTGCAGTCGGACGACGACGCTTTGGCGCCGATTCCCAAAAGGCCTTTGGTCGCGCCGGATGAACTGCAATTTTTGACGCTCGTCGTCGTGCATATATTGCACACGCGGGTCTCGCGCGAAAACAGCGCCTTGGATAGCTGCACCAGTCCCCCGTCGGCAGAGCTTCCGCCGTTTGCGGAATATCCGATGTCCAGGATTCCGGCATTCACCGATTCTCCGCCCTTGGCGCCGTCGCCGGATGTGTTGACCAGGCCGCTTCCGCCCTTCATAAGGTCCGCGGTCGTCAAACCAGTTCCAACATCATAGCTTATGCTATACGGAGGAGCCAGCGGAGTGTCCAACGACGCCAGGGTGCTGCCGCCCCCGTCCGCCATCTTCTGGCACATATACTGCGCCATGTCCGCGCTCGCGTCTTTCATCGCGTCCGCCACCAGTTTCTGGAACTTCTTGTTGTAGTTGTCCTGCGGCGGCCAAACATAATCTGGCGCAGCGCAAAAAATAAAACTGCGATTCAACAACAAGCGCCGCCAAGATGTCCGCCCGCGGGTTTGGAAAAACATCTTGCAATAACTTTTCCAAAAACATATAATGAAAAGGAACCAAGTTGGGAAGCTTGCGTTCGGGCCCTAGAAAAGCCCATCTTACGCGACGCGCTTTTTGCGTCGTAATCCGAGCGTAAAAACATTGCGGCCGCTTGGCCGTATTTTTATGCAATCCCCGTTATGGTCGGGGGGCCGCACAGAGCAATCTTTGCGGGATCGTTCGTAAGATGATTTTTCTACCCGCCCGACCACCCTTCGCGGCTGCGCCGCTTCGGGTGGCAAGCCGCATCAAAGTTTCCCGACGAGTTCTGCCTGGTGGGGTGTTTTTTGATAAAAAACACCATTCTGCAAATGGAAGGGGGCGAAGCTCCCTGACATTTGCAAAATCAAAGGTATTTACTTTTTATTTCCTCCGGGTCCTACGGACCCATCGGAAATAAAAAGGGTGTGTTTCATCGAAACACACCCCACCAGGCAGTGCCAAAAACAAAACAGGGAGAAAAAAATGAAAAAGAGAATAAGAGAACGCGAACGCTTCGCGTTCGCAGAGAATAAGAGAATGGAGCATAAGAGAAGGATTTTCTCTTATTCTCTCATTCTCTAATTCTCTGCCACTGGCGCAGCCCAAGGCGCAAGGCTGTGCCAAATCGCCAAGTCGCAGTTCAACGATTATGTCCACAACCAGTCGGTTTATAAATGGGCGGTCGGCAAGGGCTGCTCATACATCGCCGGGGGAAATCACGCGACCAACGACGCGACGCCGTCCTGTCAGACGATAGTCGCGAGCGGCATCAGTGCCTGCGCGGACAATTTCGGCAATGGCACAACAATCGTCGCCGGGCCGAACGGCAGCGGGGAAAAGAAATATTGCCTGTGCAAAAGAACCTGGCCGTCCGAGGGGGTCTGGGTTCTGCATTCTAATTCCAACGAGGATTATTGCATGGGCAACTGCGCGTATCACTGCGGGGCCAATCAGAATCTGCCGGATTCGTATTTCCGCACTGCGATGTTCGCGGTGCCGATGAATTGACCGGCGTGCCGCCGGGGTCATTGCCTTGCGCTGCGCCCGCTTGCACGCGCTGGATTTCTTTTGTATAATTGGGAAACCGGTATAACAAACCAAAAGAGATTTCTTATGAATATGTATCAATTCCTGGAAAAGGCGGCGGCGGAAGCGCCCGAGAGAGTATTCCTGACGCGCGAGGGCACGACTTACTCGCAGTTTATAAAGGATGTCAAAAAGCGCGCCGCGACATTGGCCGCTCTCGATGTCAAAAAGGGCGATGCCGTCGGGATTCTGGCGCATAATATTCCCGA
This sequence comes from Rickettsiales bacterium, assembly GCA_031263295.1. Taxonomy (GTDB): domain Bacteria; phylum Pseudomonadota; class Alphaproteobacteria; order Rs-D84; family Rs-D84; genus JAISGC01. Next base: position 1,344 of record JAISGC010000114.1, on the reverse strand, counting down.
GTTCGCGACCACGCTTTTCGCGATATGGTATCTGGGCGGGCGGGCGGTTTTGCTCGACACCAATCTGACGCCGTTCGAATACGACAACTTCACCAAGTTCGTCGACTGCAAATTGATTGCGGCGGAAAAGTCGTTCTTCTATAAGGCGGCCGACTTCAAGTTCTTCGACATAGAATCGAAAGACAAGAAAGAAATCGAGGCGCTGCCCGCGGATGTCTCGACGACCGATGTCGCGACGCTGTCGTTCACGAGCGGCTCCACCGGAACGCCCAAGGCCGTGCCGCTGACGCACTTTAACCTGATTGAATGCGCGAACTCGCTTGAAGATATGAACCGCTGGTTCAGCGAAGGCGATACGCTTTACGGATTTTTACCTCTCTATCACATCTTCGGATTCGCGGTCGGGTTCCTCGCGACCATACACTATCACGGCAACCTGCTGATGCAGCCGACGGTCAATCCGCAGGCGATTATGGCGGACTTCAAGGAATACAAACCGCAAATCATTCCGGCGGTGCCGCGTTTGTGGGAGGTCTTCCGCAATAAAATCATAGACGGCATGAAAGAGAAGGGCGTCTATGGCAAGGCGAAGTTCATTCTGAAACACCAGAAGCTTTTGCGCGGCCTCGGCCTCGGATTCTTGGTCAGGAAGGTGCAAAAGCCGGTGCTCGAAGTCTTCGGCGGACGCGCGCGCCTTCTTATCGGCGGAGGAGCGGCGACGAAACCCGAGGTCGAGAACTTTTACAACAGCCTTGGCCTGACCTATATCCAGGGCTATGGCCTGACCGAAACCGTCGGCCCGATATGCATATCCAAGCCCGGGAAAAATCGCGAGCCTTTCGCCTTCGGCGGGCCGATAACGAACAACGAATGCGAAATCAGGGACAAGAACGAGGACGGCGTCGGCATACTCTGGGTGCGCGGGCATAATGTCTTCGGCGGGTATCTGAACAACGATGCCGCGAACGCCGAGGTCTTCGACGACCGCGGGTTCTTCAACACCGGCGATATGGTCACGATGGACAAGAACGGCGAGCTCCATTTCGCGGGCCGCGGCAAATTGGTCATAGTTTTGGATTCCGGCAAAAATGTCTATCCCGACGAGTTGGAGGCCCTCTATCTCGAAATCCCGGGCGTTAAAAACGCCGCGGTCTTCGAGCACAAGGTCCGCGACAAGACCGTCGCCTACGGCGTGTTCCAGGTCGAGCCCGGCGTTTCGGTCGACGCTGTCGCAGCCGCGATTTCCGAAAAGAATAAAAAAATCGCGTCCTATAAATGGGTGTCGCATTTCGCGATAACCGCCGACGACCTGCCGCTGACATCGACGCAGAAGATAAAGCATCA
>JAISGC010000105.1 GCA_031263295.1 Rickettsiales bacterium | reverse complement strand
AATCCTCGACATCGCGGCCATAAGATACGGCCGTCAGCTCGGAATAATTTTTCGTCGTCCGCAGCCAGTCTAAAAACTCCGCGACCGCCGATTCCATTTTATATTCCCATCGCCGCGCGCACCCGCGCCAAAGTCGCCGCCGCGACCGGTCGCGCACGCGCCGCGCCGTCGGTCAATGCCGCTTTGATTTTTTCGGGATGCGCAATCAGGTCTTTGTAAATCTCGCGCGGGCCGGTCAGATATTTATCGACCGCCTCGAACAAAATCTTTTTCGCATCGCCGTATCCAAGCCCGCCCGCGAGAAATCGCGCGCGAAGGTCTGCAACCGCATCCGCCGTCGCAAAATGTTTATACAATAAATATATCGTGTTCTCGTCGGGATTTTTCTTGTCCGCGGGCTGCGCGCTGTCGGTGATTATTTTCATAATCTTTTTACGCAACTCATCCGGCGGATCCATAATCGGAATCTGGTTGCCGTAAGACTTTGACATTTTCCGTCCGTCTAGGCCCGGGATAATTCCAGTGTCTTCGGTGATAAATGGTTCGGGCAGCTTGAATGTCGGGCCGTATAGCGCATTGAACGAGACCGCTATGTCGCGCGCGAATTCGAGGTGCTGCTTCTGGTCGCGGCCGACCGGAACTATGTCGGTATCGTAAAGCAAAATATCGGCGGCCATCAAAACCGGATAGGTATAGAGGCCCATATTTATTCCCGCGTCGTCGTCGGCCGCCGCCGCGATATTTTTCGCGACCGCGTCTTTGTATGAATGCGCGCGGTTCATCATACCCTTTGGCGTGATGTTCATAAGAAGCGTCGAGAGCACCGCGACATCGGGCACATCGCTTTGCTTGAAGAATGCGGTCCGCGTCGTGTCGAGCCCGAGCGCCATATAAATCGCCGCGACCTCTGTCGTGTGCTTTTGCAATTCTTCCGGATTGCGCATCGCGTTCAATGCGTGCAGGTCCGCGATGAATATAAAGGACTTGTCCGCCGCCCGCGACTGCTCCAAGACCGGGCCCATTGCGCCGACCAGATTTCCAAGGTGCGGCGTGCCCGTCGGCTTGACGCCAGTCAAAACTATTTTTTCTTTTTTCATAATGTTGCGATTATATCAAATATATTTGCGGTTGCAATCCGCTTGATTTTTCTGTCAATTTGTGATAGTATTCAAGAATGAAAAGATTGCTTGTTTTGCTTTCGATTTTTTTTCCAGCGGCATCGTTTTCTGAAATCATAGATATAAAATACGGAACCAATAAACTTGATCTGAACGGCGACGGAGTTTCGGACCTGATTATAAAAACCGACAGGGAATCCGGCACGGCGCACGGATATATAATGTATGCGTTCGCGCTGGACATAGACGGAAAATACGAAAATATAAAGTTCGAGGGAGTAAATCGCGCCAAGGAAACGCCAGGAGTCGATTGCAACGAATCGGTCATAAGATTGGAAAAAATCGGCAGGGACTTTTTTCTGACAAAAATACTGTTGCGCGAGCCGGATTTTTTCAACGGCGAGAGCTTCGCCACGCCGCGCGAAGCAATAAGAAAAAAATATTCGCTTGAAGGCTTGGAATGGAAGCCGGTCGAAGAAACCGCCCTTGCTGGAAAGCATTGCGAATTGTCGGCTATGTTCTAGCTTGGAATAAAAATCAAACCAATTTTTACAAAAAAAGGAGAAACCTATGGCATTATGGGAAGCCGATGTTGATGCCGCGAACAGGACCGTTGTCTATAACGACGGCCTGCATGAAATAACAAAAAGCGGCGGCAGCATATCTTGGAGGACCAACAATCCCGGAAATCTATCTTACGGCTCGGAAGCTGCGGCTATAAAATACGGGGCAATCGGAGCGTATCCGCTCAACAAGTGGAATTACGGCGTTTTTCCGACGGAAGAGGCTGGACAAAAGGCGTTGGAAGACTGGCTGAATAAGCACGGGAACGAAACTGTAAGCGAGGCGATGAACAGATACGCTCCGCCGGAAGACAATGATACTGGCGCTTATCGGGAGCATCTGGCATCGAAACTCGATATTGATCAACATATAAAAGATTTATCAGAAAAGCAGATGGCCGATTTGACTGCGGCAATAAAACAGCACGAGGGTTTTATCTCGGGAAACGAAACCGAAAGGCTGTCTGATGATCTGAAGATCAAAAATGATGAGCAGTTAAAAGCGTTGATGAATGATCCGGCGTATCAGGATCCGGACAATCCGCGCTTTGATGACACACAGAAGGCAGTCAAAGATTATTTCGATGATAAATATCCTGGAGATATGAAATCCGACGGAACAGGCAAAATGCGCAAGCAGGAAAAAGTCTATGTGTGGCATACGGAAATAGGCGAAAATACCTGTGACGAATGCGAGGCGTTGGACGGGACTATCTTCGATTCGCTTGACGAAATACCAGCGTTACCGCCACTGCACGAAAATTGTCGTTGCTCGATAGCGGTGGAATATATAAATGAAGATTAGCGGTTGCAATCGGTGGATTTGATGCTATAATTCCCATCGTGAAACAAAAGGATTCAATATGAAAAAATATTTGGTCATTGCGCTCGCGCTCGGCGCATGCGGCGGATTCAAGAAAGATTATGACATCGTCGACGCCTCCGAAAACAGCCGCCCGAAATGGGCCGCCGCGGACTATGTCGCGGATCTGAACCACGGCAACGACGGCTGGAAATATTTCCTGGGCGAGAACGAAGCGCTCGCCTCCGGCGCGACCAAGGCGCTTTGCCGCGCGGCCGCCGAGACGAAGGCGCGCTATGATTTCGCCGCAGCAATCGAGTCCAATATAAAGGCCGCCTATCGCGAAATCGAATCGGCCGCGGGGGAAAGCGAGGATGTGTCCAAAAACTCGCAGGTGTCCTTGGACCGCGCTTTGGTCGTCGATAAGAAAATCGGCGGGGCCGAGAAATACAAAGACTATTGGGAGCAGAGGTCGCACAAGAAAGACCTCGGCGCCGCGAAGGATTATCGCGATTACTCGTGCCAGGTTCTTATCCGTATGAAGCAGGACCTCTATGAATCCGCGATTGTTCAGGCCGCCGAAAATATGACGACCGCGTTGAAGGCGCCCAAAGAGGAAGCGAAGAATATTGCCGAGAAGGCGATAGGGGCGGAGCTTCAATAATTTAACGACTAACGACTAGTGACTGACGGCTAATGTTAGTCACTAGTCGTTAGCCACTAGTCACTAAAAAATGAAAAAACTATTCCTAATTCTTTTGCTTGCTGGTTGCGGCGGGGCGGCGACGAAAAACCGGCCCGCGTGGATTGACGCGCCCGCGGGCGCATGCAGCGAGACCGAGTTCTGCGCGGTCGGAGCGGGTTCCACCGCCGCGGGCGCCAAGGCCGACGCGCGCGCCGAAATTATGCGCTTTTTTCGCAGCAGCATAGATTCTTCCGCGCGGTTCGTTGAAACTGAATCGAGCAGCAGCGCGTCCCTCGATACGCAACTTTCCGCGAACGGGATTTTGGAAGGCGTCGAAATAATCTTGAATTATAATGACGGCGCGGATTTTTACTCGCTCGCGAAATTGGACAAGGTTGTGGCGGCCGAGCAACTGCGCACTAAAATTGATCAGGCGGATGCGGAGATAAAGCGGCATCTCGGCGCGAACACCAAGCGCGGCGCGCGCGATGCGATGCGGGTCGAGGCGCTGCGGAAAGAGTTGGACAACCAGTATCTGATTCTGACCGGCGATAATATTCCCGAGCCCACGGACTATCAGGCGGCCTTCGCGCGCATACGAAATCAGCCCGGCAAGATTTATTCTATCGCCGTCACGGGCGACGGCAGCGATGAAATAGAAACCGCGGTCGCGGCGGCGCTGTCGGACAACGGAAACAAAATCGCGTCCGCGAATGTTGAGCGCCGCGTCGCGGGCAAGATAACATCGGCGTCGCAATTTATAAATGTCGAAGGATTCGTGAAATATAAATATGTTTTGCGTCTTGACGCCGCGGAAGGCGGAAAGAAAATCGGAGTTTTGGAAACGACCATAACCGAGGCCGGCCGCGACAAGTCCCAGACCGATTCGGAAGCAGTTCAGAAATTAAAAGCGTATATTGCGGAAAACATTTTCGATTTGATGTAAAAAAACAAAAAGGAAAAGAAATGAAAAAACTTACTATCTTCGCGGCGCTGCTGGCGGTGGCGGCCTGCGGGCCGTCGATTGAAACGGCGCGCGTGAATCTGTCCGATTCCGACAAGGAGGCCGCGACCATCACCGACGAGTGGGTCAAGACCGACACCAATATGGCAATCGCCGCGATTATGGACAAACTCGACGCGTCCAAGCCCTTGCAAAAATATCTGGCCGCGCGGAAAACTCCGCCGAAGATGTTTGTCGGCGAGGTGCAGAACGGAACGGCCGAGCCCTATCTTCCCATCGACGATATGAATGAAAAACTTCTGACCGCATTGTTCGACCAGGGCACATTCCAAATCATCGACAATGCCGCGCGCGAAAAAATCTTGAAAGAGATTTCCTATCAGAACGACGGAATGGTCGACCCGGCTCAGGCGAAAAAAATCGGCAAGCAATCTGGTGCGGACATCGCCGTCTTCGGCGCGGTGCGTATGCAGCCGAAAACCCTCGCGGGCCGCACGGTCAAGGAATACTCGGTCAACATCCGCATAACGGAGCTTGAAACCAGCAATGTCATATTTATGGGTTCCTATGATTTACAGAAATATTCCAAGCGGTCGGGCGGATGGTAAATGTTTTAGTGACTAGCGACTAACGACTAGTGACTAATATTAGTCGTTAGTCACTAGTCGTTAGTCGTTAAATATGAAAAGACTTCTTATATTATTTTCGGCGTTATGGATGTCCGCTTGCGTCAGCACGATGGAAAACCGGGCGCAGCACGCGGCGTTGATTGAAAATGTCGATGCCGGAAAATACGATGCGGCGGTTGAAGTCGCGAGCGGCGACAAGTTCTATCCCGAAAATAATTCGGAATTATTGCGCAGGATGGAGCGCGGCACGGCGCTTTACCGCGCGGGCAAATTATACCAGGCGTTGCAGGAGTTCGACGCGGCGAAAAATTACACCGACCAATATTTCAAGGCGCGGACGACGCGGCTTCTGAATGACAACGGCGCGCGCTATTTCGGCACCGGCTGGGAGAGGTCCAATATCAGATTCTATCAGTCCCTGATTCATTACGAGTTGGGCGAAAGCGGAAAATACGAGGCGTATAAAACCGCGGACGGCATCTCGATTCCCGAAAAGATTTTGGACGAAAAAGAGCGGCGCTTTCACAAGACGGCCGCGATCGCGGTCGCGCGCGAATGGGATTCGGTGTTCGCGAATCTGCGCGCGGACGCCGCGGGCGGGCCGGGCTATAAATCCGACATAACCGAATCCTTGTGGGCGGCGTTTCTGCACGGGACCACCGGCGCGTCCGTGGACCGGTCGCGCGCGGTCGTGCTGTATAAGAGAGCGCGCGAGAATCTTTTCAAGAATTACAACATCTATCCGGCGTTCAATAAAAAGTGGGAAAAGTTCGCGGACAATTATCGGCGCCTTGCGAATCTGCCCGAGGCCGCGGTGAAAAAAGATTATATCGAGCCGACGCCGTTCGCGGTCGAGCTCGAAAAATACATCGACGATAAAATCAAAAACGCGGGCAAAGATAATTTCGCGGTTGTCGTAAAAGACGGGCGCATTGCGGACAAACAGGCGCGGGTCTATCCGCTGACATTCAACGCGGACGAGATTCTGCGCGGCGGTTATGTCGCCGGGCTCCTGACCGCGGCCTTCGGCGGCAACGCGAAGAATGTCTCGCATATGGCGTTTATAACTTGGGCCGTCGGGACGCTGCTTCACGGCTTGGAGTTCGAGCTGCCGTTCATAGTCGAAAAATCCGTCGCGCCGATGACGGCCGAGCTGACCGGCGCGTCCGGCGCGAAAATCCGCGTGCCGATCGTCGTGTCGTCGCCTCTGTCCGATGTGGCGTTTTATGAAATCGATTCGGAGCTTCCGGCCGAGCGCGTCAAAGTCATAGCGCGGACGACGATGGGCTATGTCGGCGCGGCCGCGACCGCGTATTTCACATACAATCAGGTCCGGGCATTGAACGAGAAAAATAATAATCCCTTGGCCGAGATTCTGGCGGTCGCGGCGGCGGCGGCGACTTTCCGCGGGCTCGCAAGCGGGGTCGAGGCGTCGAACCGCGCGGACCTGCGCCAGTGGAAACTTTTGCCGAATGCGATACGGATAGGCTCGGCCGCGGTGCCCGCGGGGAAATATAAATTGCGCCTGCTGTCCAACGGCGCGGAGCTGTATGCATCCGATGTCGAAGTGGGCGCGGCGGCGACGCTCGCGGATGTGAATTTGAGATAGGGATTTTCCTGCCCCCGCTTGCGGGGGCGGGATAGATTTCGTTAGCGAGCGGAGCGAGCTTACGAAATCTTGGGTGGGGGTTCATCTGGGAAAGAAAAAATATTCCAGAGCGCAGGGAGAAGATCAACCCCCACCCAAGAGTTGCTAGGGTTTGCTTCGCAAACCAAGCAACTCTATCCCGCCCCCATAAATGGGGGGCAGGAAATGCGCTCTGGAATTGTTATTTATTTCCCCATCAATTTATTGAAAAATGCCGGGTCGCCCATGGCGGCGCCGCCGCAGCGATTGGCGCAATGATCCGACCAGTTGCAGGCGTTGTTGTATGCTCCGACGACATTGCTGACCACGCCGTAATATACCGCGGGCCCGCGAAACGGATAGGTCAGTTGGCAAAAGCAATGCGAGTTCGCGTTGTCCGGATATGGCAGCGGCAGCAGATCAGACGGGGCGTAGTCGGTTGCGGCGGAGGTGCAGCGGCCGATTCCGTGCAAGGCAATTTTTGTGCAACCTTTGTTGTTGTCGCAACCTTCGCCGATTGTGAAATTCGCGTTCGCGCCGAAGATCTGCTGGTCATTGAACGACCATTCGGACGAATTGACAACGCCGCCCTGCGCGTTGTAGCACAGCTTTGCGCCATTGGCTACGCCAATGGCAGAGAATAAGAGACTGCGACAATAAGAGAAAATCCCTCTCTTATGCTCCATTCTCTTATTCTCTGCGAACGCGAAGCGTTCGCGCTCTCTTATTCTCTTTTTCATGATTTCCTCCCTGTTAAAGTTATGGAAACCGGAAGGGCGGGTCGGTTGGTTCGATTCCGAGAAAGGCGGTCGGGAGAGTTAGCAGATCATAATAATGAATGACCCCGCCGGATTGCTCTCGGCGGCTCCCCGACCATAGCGGAGACCGGTCATTGACCGGGGGCGCAAAAAAACGGCCCACGGGCCGATAAGTTTTTGCGCGCGGATTACGACGCGAGTCAAAATCTCTGCGCCGCATTATTATGGGACTGCTATGTCCCGGTCGCCAGTTTCCCAACTGGTTTCCATTGCGATTATAGTGGATTTGGATTTTTATGTAAAGGGGAAACATTACGCGTGGTGGAACGCCAGCGAAGGGGAATCGCGCTCTGGAATCTTATCCTATCTTTCGGCGCGCATATTCGTGATATAATCCGATTGGGAAAAACAAAGGAGAAACTCATGTTGAATATGCCGAAGGATCAGATGCAGATGATCGCGCACAAGCTGCATCACAAGCGGAACACCTTGTTGAAGGCGTTCGTGATAAACATAGCGCTGGTCGTCGTGTTCTGGCTGGTGTCCATGTCCGGATTTTATTTCGGAATGATGGAGCACCTGATGATGAGCTGCGACGCGCAAACGGTCGCGAAATACACATACGACTTCATCGGATTGTGGAAGGTGCTCGGCGTCGTGCTGTTCCTGGTGCCGGCGTTGGCCGCGCATTGGGAGTTGAAGTGCGTCGAGAAGCATTTGGGAAAATAAAACTTTTAACGACTAGTGACTAACGACTAACATATGTGCGCGCTTCGCGCGCCGATATTAGTCACTAGTCGTTAGTCACTAGTCGTTAAAAAAATCGGGCTATGCCCGATTTTTATTCGACCTTTATATTTATACTCGTGCCTTTCATTTTTTCGAGCGCGTTGCCGACCGCGGTCGCGGCCGCGTCAACCGCCGTGTTCACGGCCGCGCCGACTTTCTTCATATCCACATTCAGGCCGACATTGACCGCGGGCGCCGACTCTTCGTCGTCGTCGAAAAAGTTGAACGACAGCGTCGCCTGCTTGCTGTAATAGTCGCGGTTCTCCGGGCAGCCCTTGTTCGACAATTCGATATACATCTTCACCAATTGCATCCGCAGCATAAAGTCTATCGCGTTGTCTTCGGCCTCTTTCGTCGTGAAGCCGTAGTATTCGCGCACCTGGCGCTCGTAGATTTTGCACGGGCGGTTCTGCCAGCGATAAATCCCGATTCCGATTCCGGCGCCGACGGCCAGCACGAGTATTGCGATTAAAAGTTTTTTCATTTGCGGTTCTCCTTTTTGTTGTGGTTGATGATAATGATGAGAGGTGGAGAAGTCAAGGGATTAGGCAGTGCCAATCTTCGCCACCACCCCGCCGCCTTAGGCGGCAGTGCGTGTCCAAATGTGGGGAACACCCCCTATAGCTCATTTTTTCGTAATCGAAAGTTTGTATGACCTTGCGGCGAGTTTCATAGCAAAGTCGCGGAATAATAATTCCGCATCCGCGGCGACGCCGCCGTGCAAATCGGTTTCCAGTTTGTTGATGCCGACGATGGCCCGCGTCAATTCCGCCTCGGTCCAGAATCTCCGCGCCGCGTTGAACAGCCCTTCGTATTTCCAAAAGACCCGCGGCATCTGGCCGCCGACAACGCAGTTCAATAAATCCTTGAATTGCGACCCGAGCGCGCGGACCAATTGCGCGGGCGCGGCGTTCTCGGCGAACAACCGGTCCAACGCGCGCAATGCCGCGGTCAGGTGCCCTGCGATTAAATTATACTTGAACTCGTCCATACTGGACGCGCTGCCCGTGTCGGGCAGACATTTTTCCGCGTCGTCAAGCGCGACCGATTTTTTGTCGTCGACGAAAATCGCGAGCTTTTCCAAAAATCCGCGCGCGATGCTGCGGTCGCGGCCGAGGTGCCCGGTCATATACTGCATCGCGTCGCCGTCGATGCGCGTGATGCCGTTGTCGGCGAGCGTTTTCCGTATCAGCTGCGCGACCGATTCGTCCTTGTCCGCGTAGAGGGGAAGGGCGGCGCATTTTTCGTCGTTCTCGAAAAACTTGCGCAGGCCCGATGATGATTCCAATTCGCCCGCGACTATGACGACCGGCGCCATGGCCGACGCGCAAAGCCTCTGCACCAGCGCCGTGTCGCGGCCGTCCGGATCGCGCAGAAGCACCAATTTATTCCCGCCGAACATAGCGGCGCTGCACGCGTCGGAAAAAATCGAATCGAAATTATCCTTGAACCCCGCGCCGTCGGTCGAGATTAAATTGTCGGGCTCGATTTCAAGGCGCTTGATAATCTTGTCCGCGAACTCGCCGTTCTTGCCGTTGTCCGGGCCGTATATCAGGATGCCCGGCACGCCCGCGAGTCCCGCCTTTAATGTGGTGTCAAAATATCTTTCGTCGAGTTTCATTTTTCTAGGACTAGGATTAGGACTAGGACTAGGTGGAGTTTGTTATCGCGCAGTTGCGTTATAACGAGCGCCAGTCCTAATCCTAGTCCTAGTCCTTATTCGCCTTCGTATTTAATCATATCCTTCAACTTCGCGTTGACCTTGGATTCTATTTTCATTCCGATTTGGCGGATGGCGTTTTGTATCGCGGTGCTGCGCGACGCGTCCGCCGCGACCAGGTCGCTGACGACCGGATACGACTCGCTGGCCGATTCGGAAGACTCCGCGATTTTGTTCCCGTTGTCGGATAATTTCCACGACGCGTTGACGCGGATTTCCTCCCACTGCGAATTGCCGCGGCGGTCCAAGGCCTTGTATATGGTGGTCGCGCCGCCGAGCCTCACGCTCAATTCGTATCGCGCGCCGGGCGTGCCCGCGGCGCTCCACGCCTGGGTCAGGAAGTTCCGCAGGTCTATGCCGGTCGTCCCCGAAATCGGGGCTATATAAATGTCATGCGTCCGCGCGCGGACAATATCGGCCTCGCGCCGCGCGGGCGTCCAGCCGCAGGCGGCGAGGAGCAAAAGCGTCAGAAGTTTTCTCATCCGTCGGAGGATAGAATAAAAAGGCGGCGATGTCTATTTTTTTAATGACTAATGACTAATAACTAATGACTAATTTCTAATGAGCGGCTAATTAGTAATTCGTCATTAGTCATTAGTCATTAAAGGTATTATGCTACCGCTTGACTTTTCGCATTTATGCTGTATAATCGTCGGCGTAAAGGACTCTTTAATATGAATATAAACAAAACAACCAAGTCCCTCAAACAGGGCGAGCTGAAATCGGATTGGTATCTGATCGACGCGACCGATATTGTTCTCGGCCGTCTGGCCGCGCATATCGCGACGATTCTCCGCGGCAAGAACAAGCCGACATACACCCCGCATATGGACTGCGGCGACAATGTTATCGTCGTCAATGCCGACAAGATTGCGCTGACCGGAACGAAGGCCGACAAGACCAAGTTCTATTGGCACACGGGTTATGTGGGCTCGACCAAAGAGCGCACCCTTGGGCAATTGCGCGAGGACAAACCCGAGCAGCTGATAACCAACGCCGTGAAAAGGATGATGGGCCGCACGACGCGAGTCGCCCTGGCCGACAGGCGCCTGGCGAAACTGCATGTCTATGCGGGCGCGGAACACAAGCACGCTGGGCAGAATCCGACTACGATTGATTTCGCGGCGTTGAACAAAAAGAACAAGAGGGCTTAAAAAATGGCAGAAGCAAAGAAAATAATTAAAAAAGCCCCGGCGAAAGCGGCCGCTCCGAAGGCGCCGAAAATCGAAAACGCAACCTATGCCACCGGCAAGCGCAAAGACTCGGTCGCGCGCGTTTATGTCGCCTTGGGCAAGGGCGTTATCAATGTCAACGGGATGCCGATGGACGCGTATTTCAAGCGCAAGGTTTTGCAGCTGATTATCAACCAGCCGTTCGAGGTCGCCAATGTCATGGGCCGCTATGATGTCCGCGCGTCCGTCGAGGGCGGCGGCCTGTCGGGTCAGGCGGGCGCGGTCCGGCACGGCATCGCCAAGGCGCTGCAATCGGCCGATTCCTCCTTGCGTCCGGCCTTGAAAAAAGCCGGGTTCCTGACGCGCGATTCGCGCGTCGTCGAGCGCAAGCACTTCGGCAGACACAAGGCGCGCAAGAGCACGCAGTTCAGCAAGCGGTAGTGCGGTGGGGCGGT
>JAISGC010000038.1 GCA_031263295.1 Rickettsiales bacterium | reverse complement strand
ATCTCGCAAAAGACAACCGGGGCAAAACCCGAATGTCTTTGAAGGGTTTTGATCAGAAATACGGAGTGGGGTTCGGGGGGGGGGTTAGGGGTTAGTGAAACTTGTTATAGCTTTTATTTTTATAAATAAACTTTATCGCGTGTCGCACTAACCCCTAACCCCCGCCCCTAACCCCTCTCCTTATTTCTGATCAATCCCCTTCATCGACATGCGGGTTTTGCCGCGGTTGTCTTTGCCGAGATATTTCACGCGAACCTTGTCGCCTTCCTTGAAACCGGCGTCCTCGATTTTCTCGATGCGCTTTCCGGTTATCTCGGAGATGTGAACCATGGCCTCGAAGGTGCCGTTCATGATTTTGACGAACAGGCCGAAGTCCTTCACGCCGGACACGACGCCGTCGTAAATCTCTCCGGCTTCGGGCTCGGCGGACACCGCCTTGACGCGGGCGATGGCTTCGTCTGCCTGCTCTTTCGAGACGGCCAGAATCTTGACGACGCCCTCGTCGTTGATGTCTATCTGGGTTCCGGTATCCTTGACGATGCTCTGGATGACGGAGCCGCCCTTGCCTATGACATCGCGGACCTTATCCGGCGAGACCTTTATCTCATAGACCTGGGGCGCGAACTCGGAAACATTTTTCCTCGGCGCCTTTATCGCGGCATCAATCTTGCCGAGGATGTGCTTCCTGCCGTCGAGCGCCTGGGCCAGGGCTTTTTCCATAATCTCGAAGGTTATCGAGGTTATCTTGATGTCCATCTGCAAGGCGGTGATGCCCTTCTCGGTCCCGCAGACCTTGAAGTCCATGTCGCCCAAGTGATCCTCGTCGCCCAAGATGTCGGTCAGAACCGCGTAATCGTCGCCCTCTTTGATAAGACCCATCGCTATCCCTGCGACCGGGCGCGTCATCGGAACGCCGCCGTCCATCAGCGCCAGGGTGGCGCCGCAGGTCGTCGCCATCGAAGACGAGCCGTTGGATTCCAGAATGTCCGAAATTATGCGGATGACATAGTCGAAGTCCGACCGCGCGGGCAGCATCGGGCGAATCGCGCGCAATGCCAGATTGCCGTGGCCGATTTCGCGCCGCCCCGGGGATTTCAGCATTTTCGCCTCTCCGACCGAATAGCCGGGGAAGTTATAGTTCAGCATAAAGTCCTGCTCGATTCCGCCGGTCATCGTTTCAATCGGGAGCGCGTCTTTGCCGCCGCCCAAAGTGAGCGACACCAACGCCTGCGTCTCGCCGCGCGTGAACAATGCGGACCCGTGAGTGCGCGGCAGAATGCCCAGCTCGATTTCAATCGGCCGAACCGTCTTGTTGTCGCGCCCGTCGATGCGGGCCTTGCCGGACAAAATGTCGCCGCGCATAATCTTTGCGGTCAGGGCCTCGACGACTTCGTCCACAAAGGAATCCTGCGAGGACTGCGCCATCGCCGATTCCGGGAAGTTCTCGTCGACCTCGACCTTGGCGGTCTTGTGAATCTCGGCCAAGCGGTCCAGCCGCGGCAGCTTTTCCTTGATGCCGAGGGCCGCGCGGATGCCCGTTTCATACTTGTTGCAGTATTCGCGAATCTCAACCATCGTCTCGGTTTCCCCGGCGATTTCCCACGCGTCTTTTCCGGCCTTGTCTTTAAGGTCGAAAATCGCCTTGATGACGGCCTGCTGCGCGTCGAAGCCGAACTTCACCGCGCCGAGCGTCGTCTTCTCGTCCAGCTCTCCGATTTCGGATTCGACCATCAGAACGCCGTCTTTGGTCGCCGCGACAATCAGATCCATCTCGCCGTTTTCGGCCTGCTTTTTCGTCGGGTTCAGGATATATTTGCCGTCGTCATAGCCGACGCGCGCCGCGCCTATCGGTCCCGAGAAAGGAATGCCCGAAATCGCCATCGCCGCGCTGGACGCAATGATTGCCAGAACATCCGGCTCGTTTTTGCGGTCGTATGAAAAGACCTGCGCGATAATCTGAACCTTGTTCTTAAAGCCTTCGGGAAACAGCGGACGAAGCGGCCGGTCTATCATCCGCGCCGTCAGGGTTTCTGCGGTCGTGGCCTTGCCCTCGCGCCTGTCGCGCGAACCCGGGATGCGCCCCGCGGACGAGAACTTTTCCTGATAATCGACCGTCAGCGGGAAGAAATCCTGGCCCTCGACGGCGCCTTTTTCCGCGACGACCGTCGCCAGAACCATTGTTCCGCCCATGGTCGCCATAACGGAACCCGTGGACTGCTTTGCAAACCGGCCCGTTTCCAGAACCAATTCGTCGTCTCCGTATTTCACGGAAACCGAAACCGGGTTGTTGAGCCCAGCTTCTTTTTTACCAAATCCGAACATTTTTTTACTCCTTTGTAATGTATCGTTCGTTTATGTTCGGCAAAGGAGCAATTATTCGTCGTTATGCGCCCGCAGCGCATAGGGATGAACAATCTGTCCCGTGCCGTTTAATGAATAAAGAATAATGAGTAAAGAATAAATATTTTGCGTTTTTGCGCGCCGCATTTATTCTTTATTCATTATTCTTTATTATTTATTTACGCAGCCCCAATTTCTTTATCAGTGCCTCGTAATCTTCTGTGCTGCGCCCCTTTATATAGGCCAGCAATTTCTTGCGCCGGTTGACCATCAGAAGAAGGCCGCGCTTGGAATGATTATCCTTTTTATTGGCCTTGATGTGGTCGGTCAGATTGCGGATGCGCTCCGATAGAACCGCGACCTGCGATTCGACGGACCCGCCGTTGTCCTTTTCCGACGATTTATTCTCGGCGATAAGCTTCGCCTTCACATTCTTTTCTATCGACATTTTTCTACCCTTTGGTTGTAGCGTTTCAAGGCGTCGTCTTCACGACCCTTTTAGGTTTAAGAACGCCGTCTTTTATTTCCCCTATCCCAATAAAATTATCATCGGAATAAACTCGACGGATTCCATTTCCATTGAAAGAAATAAAACCGCCGTTGGAAAACGCGGACGCGTCTTTTGTTTCCAACTTCGCAACCAGAATGTCGTCCAGTCCAAAGTCAAGCGGGTGAATTATTTCGTCCGCGCGGCTATTATTGCACATATTTTCTACGATTTCAAGCGGCACGGCGTTCTCAACAGAAAACCCGTTTGTGGCGGTCCGCCGTATCATATCGCAGGTGGCGATTTTCCCGGTCCTTTCTGCAATATCCTGCACCAAACTTCTTACATAAGTCCCTTGGCTGCACCTTACTAAAAATAAGGGATTATTCCAGAGCGCAATTCCCCTTCCCTTGGGAAGGGGTGGCGGCGAAGCCGCCGGGGTAGGGGCAACCACTTTCAATTCATAAATCTTCACCCGTTTCGCTTTAAGCGCAACCTCCCTGCCCTCTCTGGCCAACTTATACGCCGCGACCCCTCCGACCTTCTTGGCCGAATAAACCGGCGGCATCTGGTCATATTCCTTCGGAAACTCGGAAACAATTTTTTCCAATTCATAATTCATAATTCCTAATTCATAATTATCTTCTTCCAACACCCTCCCCGTAATATCCCCCGTATCCGTCCTAATCCCCCACCTTATAGAGAAAAGATACTCCTTATAATAGATGTTCTCTGTTCCCTGTTCTCTGTTCTCTAAAAACGGAATCATCTTGGTCGCCTCGCCGAGCGCGATAACCAGCAGCCCCGACGCCATCGGATCAAGCGTCCCGATATGCCCGAACTTTTTTTGCCCGAACAGGCGCGCGACGCGCCCGCCCGCCTGACGGCTGGTCATCCCTGTCGGTTTATCAAGAAGCACGAATCCGTTCATAGCATCTCCGCAGGAGTTCCCTGCCTCGCAATCCGGCCGTTTTCAATAACCACAATCCGGTCCATCTTGGCCAAAGTCGACAACCTGTGCGCTATGGCAATAGTTGTCCGCCCGCGAATCAAATCGTCGAGCGACTTCTGAATCCCGGCCTCGGTCGCGGAATCGAGCGAGCTTGTCGCCTCGTCCAGAATCAGAATCTTCGCATTTTTCAGAACAGCCCGCGCTATGGCGATGCGCTGCCTCTGCCCGCCGGATAACTTTATTCCGCGATTGCCGACCATGGTATCGTATCCGCGCGCGGTCGTCATAATAAAGTCGTGAATGCTGGCCGCCTTCGCCGCGGCCTCAATCTCGGCGTCGGTCGCGCCGGGCCGGGCGTATCCGATATTGTCCTTGATGGTCCGGTTGAACAGAACCGCATCCTGCGGCACGAAGGCGATTGAATCGCGCAAACTATCCTGCCGCACTTTTTTAATGTCTTGCCCGTCTATCAAAATAGCGCCCTTGTCGACATCGAACAGCCGCAGAAGAAGCGCCGACAAAGTCGTTTTCCCGGCGCCTGATTCGCCGATTATTCCGACCGATTCTCCGGGCTTTATTTTCAGCGAAAAATCGCGAAACAGCCGGTTTTTTCCATATGAAAAGTCAATTTTTTCGACGCGGATTTCGCCCCGTCGAACAACCAAATCTTTTGCGCCGCGCCTGTCCAGAACCTTTGCCGGAACCATAATTTCGTCCCATGCCTGACGCGCTTCGGCCCGCGCCTCGTTCGCGTTTTTGATGGTCTCGCCCAAGTTCTTGAACTCGTTCTCGAACCGACTGAAAGCGTTCAGCGCCAGCGCGAATCCGCCGACCGACATCCGCCCCTCGTGAAACAGCCAAATCGAATAGCCTATGGTTCCGATCCACGCAACCATCACATCGACCATCCACCAACTGGCCTTGGTCCAAAGCTCGAACCGTTCGGCGCGCCATTTTTTCTCAATCCACAGCCTGCGGTTGTCTCGCTCCAATTCCATCTCGCGCAACGCCCCGGAAAATATTTTGACATTCTGCCAGTTGGCGATAGCATCCGATCCCTTGCCTGAAACCTTGCTCCCGGCTTTGGATGCCTCGGTGAACAGCCGCCCCGATTTCTTCATGACCAACAGCCGGAAAAGGATTATGATAATCCCGTTGCCGATTATTATCGCGGCCAGCATTCGGTCTATTTCAAGCAGCATTCCGACAATCGCAAGGACGCCGAGCACCGTCCCGATTGTCGCTGAAAAGAAATCTATGGCGAGCGTATGGAATCCGTCGCGTATTTTCTGCGCCTGGCTTTGTATAGAGCCCACATTTTTAGAAATAAAAAATTCGTAATCCCGCGTGAAAATCCGGCGGCTGAGTTCAATCGCAATATCGGACGAAACCAGAGGCCTCCGCCTGTCTTCGAAAATCTTCTTTGCGGTGTCCAGCGCGTATCGCCCGAGCTGTACTGCGGCGACCATGCCGAGAACCCCGACGGCATAATTCCAAAAGTCCGGTCCCTTGTAATCGAAAATCGAATATATGCGTCCTATCATGAAGGGATAGAACGCGATACTGATGGCGCGCTGGACTATTTTAAGACAGCTGAGCGTTATTGCATAACCGCGATGTTTGCGCCGCATTTCCCGATAAAATCCCCAAAGCGATTCTTTCATATCCATCCTTTTTGTTGTTTCCGTCGAAGCGCGACGGGCATTCCGTGAGGTGTTCCCCTCCTTTGGACACGCACTGCCCGGCGAAGCCGGGCGGGGTGGTGCTTGTCGCTGGCACCGCCCCCATCCAACTTTCTAAAATAAACTCAATTGTCCGATATTATCGGAAACAACTTCCATCGCGTTGTCATCCCGCGGCGCTTCTTGCGGTCCAACCGCGCCGGGCGAAACAGCCGCAGGCTGCTCCAATTGTTGTAAAAAATGCTCCGCATTTTTTACAACAATTGACGGCATCCCGGCCATTTTCGCGACATGAATCCCATAGGATTTCGACGCGACGCCGTCTATGATTTTGTGCATAAAGATAATGTCGTTGCCGTCTTCGGCAATTTTAATCGTCAGGTTTTTGACATTGGGCAAACCCGAGTCGGTCAGCTCGTGATAATGCGTCGCGAACAAACACCGCGGCCGCTCGACATCAAGGAAACCAAGGACCGCGCGCGCGATGGCCATTCCGTCATAGGTCGCGGTGCCGCGCCCGATTTCGTCGAAAATGATAAACGATCGCGGCGTCATACGATTTAGTATGTTCGCGGTCTCGGACATCTCGACCATAAATGTAGACTGCCCGGAGGCCAGATTGTCGGATGCTCCGACGCGCGAAAAGAGTTGGTCCGCGATTCCGATAACGGCCGCATCCGCGGGAACAAAGGACCCGAGATGCGCCAGCGCGATGATAATCGCATTCTGCCGAAGATAAGTTGACTTACCGGACATATTCGGCCCGGTCAGCAGCGCGATACTTTGGGTTGCGCTTTTCCTGCCCCCGCTTGCGGGGGCGGGATAGATTCCGTTGGCGGCTATGCCGCCTACGGAATCTTGGGTGGGGGTTAGCACGCAATCATTCTTCACAAAACTATCCGCCCTTTCGCGCAGCACCGCCTCGACCACCGGATGCCGCCCGCCGACAACATCAAAAACCGGTTCTTTTGTGATTTTCGGTCGCGTCCAGTTCCAATCCGCGGCGACATTCGCAAGCCCGCAATAGACATCGATTTCGGCCAAAAGTTCCGCCGCCTCAATCATCGTTGGCGCGGCCTCCAAAACGACCGCGACGATTTCGGCAATGACGCCCTGCTCTATCGCGGCGGCGCGGCCCGCGGCGTTTTTAATTTCGGAATCGAGCCGCGACAATTCGGCGGTCGTAAAGCGAATGTTGCCTCCGGTCGTCTGGCGATGGACAAAGCCGGAATCGGGCCGCAAAAACGCCGCCGCCTTTGTTTCGGCAACCTCGATAAAATATCCGATTATGCCATTGAACTTTATCTTGACCGGAAATCCGGCGCGCGCCGAATATTCGGCCTGCAAAGCGGCGATTGCCTCTTTCGCCCCGCCCGACAAATCCAATTGCGCATCCAGCTCCGGCCGGTATCCGGTTTTGATTACCCCGCCGTCGCGAAAGAACGCGGGCGGGGCGGGATTCAGCGCCGAACGCAGCTGCTCGCGCAACCCGTCGTGCGGCTCTAATCCTTGGATTTCTTGGGCCAGAGCGCTATCCAACTTCGCGCCCCAGTCTTTGATTTCGGGCAAAATGTCAAGAAAACCAAGGACCGCGAGCAAATCGCGCGGCGTCCCGCGGTTCGCGGATAAACGCGAAAAACTCCGCGCCACATCGGGCAACTTGGCCAAAAGCCCCGTGAAATCCCGCAAAACAACCGGGTTTTTGACCAGGTGTTCTATGTGATCCTGGCGCGCCCCAATGACCATCGGGTCCGCCGACAGCGCCCGCAGCCAGGCCCGCAATTTGCGTCCGCCCGCCGCGGTTTTCGTCTGGTCCAAAATATCCAAAAGACACGCCCCGCCGGGATTTTGCGCGCTGTCGATTTCGAGCGAGCGCCAGGTATTCGCGTCGATAATCAGCTCCGCTCCGCCGTTTAATTTCTTCGGCGGAAGAAGCCGCGTTTCGGCATCGCGCTGTGTGATTTTAAGATACGCGCGAATCATACCGAGCGCGGTCCCGTCGAACTGCCGCGCATGAAGACCGGTCGAGGGCCAGGCGTTGCGAATGCGCAAAATGTCCGCCGCTTCCGCATCGGCCAAATCGAATAAAACCTCCGCCGGGTCCAGCCGCGCCAATTCGTCAAAGGGCTCGATGACCCCGCCTGCCAAAAGCTCTCCTGTTGAAATATCGGCCGCCGCAATCTCGCCGTTCTTTACGGCGGCCAGCCAGTTTGACTTTTTCGGCGACAAAAGATTCTCGTCGGTGATGGTTCCGCTGGTCAGAACGCGCACGATTTTCCGCTCGATTTGCTTATGGCCGCGCTCTTTCGCCTGCTCGGGCGTCTCCATTTGTTCCGCGATGGCGACCGAAATCCCCGCCTTGGCCAGCCGTCCCAGATAATTGTCCGCCGCATGCCAGGGCAGCCCGCACATCGGAATATCGACGCCGCGATCGTCGGTCCCGCGATGGGTCAGAACCAAGTCAAGCGTCTTGGAAATCTGGACTGCGTCGCCGAAAAACGCCTCGTAAAAATCGCCCAAACGAAACAGCAGAACGGCCCCCGGCGCGGACTCCTTCATTGCAAGATACTCTTGCATTATTGGGGATAGTTTGTTGGATGCTTTCATATCAATGTTTCTAATTTTAGGTATTGCATTCCGTCGCGGGATTCCCCTTCGCTGGCGAAGGGGTGGACCGCGGCGAAGCCGCGGGACGGGGTAGTGGAAACTGCTTTTTAATTTTCCCCTACCCCGCCGCCCTTTGGGCGGCACCCCTTCCCAAGGGAAGGGGAATCTTATCGCGGCGCAATGCCGTGCCCATTATATTGTTGTCGGATTCAGCTGCTCAATCTTGGTTTCCGCCGCTTTAAGAAGCTGCTCGCAATACGCCTTCAATTTCGACGCCTGCTCGTAAGCGGCGACGGTTTCCGCCAGCGGCAGCGCCCCGGCCTCCATCTTTTTGACGATGTCCTGCAACTGGCGATAGGCATCCTCGAAAGTTAGTGCTTGTTCTGACATTCATTATTCCTTTTTTAACGACTAGTGACTAACGCCTAACGACTAATGTTAGTAGTTAGTCACTAGTCGTTAGTCACTAAAATCAATACATCGTCTGCAAAATATGCCGCGACTTTTCAATGTCGGCCAGCATCTTGCCCGAGCCGCGCGCGACGCAGGACAACGGCTCGTCGACCAGGAACGCGGGCAGATTCGTCGCGTTGCGTATGGCCAAGTCCAGCCCGCGCAGCATAGCGCCGCCGCCCGTCATAGCAATTCCGTAATCCACAATATCGGCGGACAATTCCGGCGGCGTCAGTTCGAGCGCCTGCTTTATCGTGTCGACGATTTTCGTCGTGGTCTGCGAAAGCGCCGACGCGACTTGCGATTCCGTTATGGTGGTCTCGCGCGGCACGCCGGTCAAGAGGTCGCGCCCCTTTATAGACATCGTCAATTCGTCTTTCTTATCCTTTGGCGCGATGGCGCATCCGATGCGCTTTTTGATTTCCTCGGCGGTGGTCTCGCCGATTAAAAGATTCTTGTTTTTGCGAACATAGTCGATGATGTCCAAATCCATCTGGTCGCCCGCGACGCGAACCGCGTTGGTATAAACGACCCCGCCCAACGACAAGACCGCGACCTCGGTCGTGCCTCCGCCAATATCAAGCACCATCGAACCGACGGGCTTGTCGATGGGCAAACCGGCGCCGACCGCCGAGGCGGTGGACTCTTCGACCAAATAGACTTTTCGCGCGCCCGCGGAATCGGCGGCCTCTTGAATGGCTCGGCGCTCGACCTGGGTCGCGCAGGACGGCACGCAGATAATAATCATAGGCGCGGCCAGCGCAAAGTTCTTGTGAACCTTGCGAATAAAATATTTAATCATTTCCTCTGCAATCTCAAAGTCCGCGATGACGCCATCTTTAAGCGGGCGGATTGCGGAAATCGTCCCGGGCGTGCGGCCGAGCATTTGTTTTGCGTCGGACCCGATGGCCAGGATTTCTTTGCGCCCCAAGAGCCGGTTTTCGGCGACCGCGACGACGGACGGCTCGTTCAGCACGACGCCGTGCCCCGCGACATAAATCAGAGTGTTGGCCGTGCCCAAATCGATGGCCATATCGGACGAGAAATACTTCATCAATGCGTTCAACATATCGGAAACCTTTGTTTTGGCGAGTATAAACCCGCCGCGGCATAATTGCAAGAAAAATGAGCGACGACAGGTGTTCCCCTCCTTTGGAGGGGTGCCGCCGCGAAGCGGCGGCGGGGTGGTGGCGAAGAACGGCACTGCCTTCTCCCGCCCGAATGCCTCCTACTCGCCGCCGACAACTTCCTCCACGCAATAACTGACCTCGGCGGTGTGGGGCTGCTCCATGGGGTCCTCGGTTTTCGTGGTTGCCATAAGCAATGCGGCGACCCCGACGCCGAGCGCGATGACGCCTCCCGCTATCCACCCTGCGACGGGCACCATGGTCAAAGTCAGAGAAGCCGACAGCGCGGCGACAAGCGCGTTCGCTCCGACGACCGCCGCGACGCCCGCAACGGGCAGCCCGGCCGCCAGCGCGGCCGCATTTCCTACGCGCGCCTTCTCCGCATTATACTCCTCGATAGCGGCTTTCAGAGCCTCGGCCTGCTGAGCGCGCGGCAAGACATACTTCATCTTTCCGTGGAAAACATCTACGACGCATATTTTGCAGGTCCTGGTTTCGGGCGTAAAACC
>JAISGC010000010.1 GCA_031263295.1 Rickettsiales bacterium | reverse complement strand
CATAATCCTCTATAATGAGAAAGAACCAAGTTGGGAAACTTGGCTCGGGCCTTGATAAGCTCACAATGTTGCGGCGCGATTGATGCGCCGTTATCCGCGCATAAACCACCACTGCCGCGCGCAGTGTTTTTTTATGCACTTCCCTGCTATGGTCGGGGGGCCGTATAGAGCGATTTATACGGGATCACTCAACATTGTGATTTATCAACCCACCCGACCCTTTACAGATTTCCCGACGCAAGCGATGCCTTCCGCGCGGTGTTCCCCTCCTTTGGAGGGGTGCCGCCCGACGGGCGGCGGGGTGGTGGCGATAACCGGCTGTGCCCGCTTTAATCACCACCCCGGCCGCTTCGCGGCCAGTGCGTGTCCAAAGGAGGGGAACGCCCGCTGAAAGGCATCGCCAAGAAAACAAAACAGGGAGAAAATTATGAAAAAGTTCAATTTACAAAGTGCAAAGTTCAATTGCGGCGCGCGAAAGCGCATCTGCGCATTCGGCAGGCTGTCATTGAACTTTGCAATTTGCACTTTGCTAATTGGCGGCGCCGAAGGCGCAAAGTTGTGCGCGGCGAATCCCGACTCGTGGGCCTGCGACGCGGGCAGATTTACTTGGGCCTATGGAATCGGCTGCGACAATTCGACCGCCGACAACGGCACCAACGACTTCGCGACCCGATGCGGCATCGTCTACGCCGTCGGCGAAGCCCGCAAGACGAATGTATCCTGCGCGCCTTACACGAATCAGACCAGCGCGAACCCCGGCGCGAACGGCAGCGGCAATTGGGTCTGGTGCCGCATCGCAGGAAAGAAAAATTGGGTTTGCTTTAACAATGACACCGGCGGCACCAACGCGGCGCATATGTGCGCGATACAAATGGGGTTGTATGGAACGATGCTTTCGGTGAACTGATTACAACAGCGACGCCGCGCGGGCCGGGCCGACGCCGAAAATAAACGCAGCCAGTTTCGGCCCGACATCGCGCGAGATAAGCATCTGATATATGATGCGATAGGACCGCTTGGATTCGACGCCGTTCGCGATGCCCGCCGCGTTTATGGCGGCCTGCAATTCTTGCTCGTCGGTCGCGGCCAGAATCTCCGCGCGCGCGGCCGCGACGAACTTTTTCTCGTTATCCGCGAGGCCCGCGAAAAAGTCGTCGCGCCGCGCGTCGTTGACGCGGAAGACGAAATCGTCCGGCGCGTAATTTTCAATCCAGAACGCGGCGCGTTTCGCCCGTTCGCGATAGCGCGCTTCATCGACATCGTTTTTTATTTCCGACGCATAAACCGCGCGCGTCTTTTCTATGTCCATCCCGTTGGTTTGCAGGTTGTTGCACAGATGTCGGAACGAAGGCTGAAACGGCATCGTTGCGGGAATCTCTCCGTTGAATGCAATCTGCGACATTTCGTAGACGCGGCGCCATGCCGCGCGCTTGTCGTCGTTGTCGCCCTCGGCGCCATAGACCACGCGCTCCATCTTGTCGAAGTTTTCATAGTTCTTCAAGACATCGATGTCGAAGGCCATATTGAACGGCGCGTCCGGCTTGTATGACGCGAAGAACCAGCGAACCATCTCGGGCGTATAAACTTCCAAAACGCTGTCGACCGAAAATCCGTTGCCGACCGAAGACGACATTTTTTTCTTCTGGCCCTTGGGCAAAACGAAAGCGTATTTCGCATAGACCGGCGCGGCCCAGTCGAAGATCTCGCGCGCGATGCCGCGGCCCGTGTCGAAGCTTCCGCCCGCGGACGAGTGGTCGGTTCCGCCCGGCTCGAAGTCCACCTTCTCGAACGCCCACCGCATCGGCCAGTCCACGCGCCACGGCAGCTTCAATCGCGTCGACTCGCGCAGGTTCAATGTCTCTTTGTGCCCGCAGAGCTTGCATTCGTAATCGATTGTTTTCGCCGCGGAATCATAGTTGGAAAACTTCACGCGGTCGCGGTTGCATTTCTCGCAATATGTCTCAATCGGGAACCAGTCCGCATCGATTTCCTGCGTTTTGTATTCCTGTAAAATAGCGCGGATTTTTTCGGCGTTGTCCGCAACGCGAATTATCATATCGTTATATTTTTTCGCGCGATACATTTTCGATTGATAAATAAACTCGATATTCGTGATGCCGAGCACGGGCGCGATTTCTTCCAATGTGATTTCGTTGTGCCGCGCGTAAGATTCAGCGGTGCCGTAGACATCGGGTATGTCGACGATGGGCTGATAGAGCATAGCCTTTAATTTTTCCTGGTCCGGCATATCGGCGGGCACCTTGCGGAAGGTGTCGTAATCATCCCACGAATAAATAAAGCGCACATTTTTGCCCGCGCGGACGAGCGCCCGCGACACCATTTCCGTCGTGATAATCTCGCGGAACTTTCCGATGTGAATCGTGCCGGACGGAGTGATGCCGCTGGCCAAAGTATAGAGCGGCTTGTCGCCGTGCTCTTTTATAATTCGCTCCGCGATTAAATCGGACCAGTGCATCGCGCCGTCGGCCATTTTATTTTCCTTATATTTCAATCAACTCATAATCCGTGCTGCCGAGGCCGAGCGCCTTCATCGCGGCGAACTGGTGCAGGCCGTCCCGCGACTCGAATCGCTCGCGCAAGTCGTGCTGCTCGGCCTCGGGCAATTTATACACAAGGTCCACCGACGCGCGATCTATCGCCACAATGTCCAACGACGCCAGAATCCCGATGTCGCTCGCCTTGACCGGCGCCGCGCCCACGCCCGCGCAGTCGCAGTCGACCGACATATTGCGCAGCACATTCAAGTATGCCATCCGTCCGTCCATCTGCGCGATTGTCGCGGCGGCCGAATCGGCCATCGTTTCCATCAGCTTTGCGCCGACAATGTCGAACGCGCCCTTGCCCTCGGGCGAGCAGTGAATCATCGCCTTGCCGACTTTTCCGTCCGCGCATCCGATGGCGATATTTTTCATAGAGCCGCCGAAGCCGCCCATCGTGTGGCCCTTAAAATGCGTCAGGACAACCATCGAGTCATAATTTTTCTGATGCGAGCCCACCGACATTTCCGCAAAGTGCTTGCCGTTCGGAACCGGCGTCATTTCGGCGCCATCCTCGTCCATAATATCGACGGGGCAGAATGTCCAGCCGTTGATTTTCAGCGTCTCCTTGTGGTCTTTCGTCGTGAAGCGCTTGCCCTTATATAAGGTGTTCGTCTCGACCAGCGCGCTGTTCGGAACGGCGGCCTGCAAGGCTTTGACCATATCGACCGGAATAATATTCGGGCCGTGCGGCTCGCCCGAGTGCCATTTGATGGCGACCTTGCCCCCGATTTTTTCGTTGACCATCGCGTAGAGTTTCAGCAACCCCGCGGCGCTGATATCGCGCGTGAAATAAACCTTTGATTTCAATTTTTTCTCCTTGAATATTTTCGGAACCGAGACCGCGGCTGCAACGCCAGCGGCCGCGACCGCGGCGCCCGCGACAAACTTTCGTCTGGTGATTTTCATATCGACTCCTTTTCGGGACATTCTATATGAAAAAATCAAAAATGGAAGTTATTTATTTCGCGGCCAACAAATCGAACAGCGCTTTGTCCGCCCTATGCGGCAAAAGAAAACGATAGAGCCTCGCAAGCGCCCGCGGCCGCATCCGGGCGGCGATCGCCATAATTCTCGACGGATAAAAATACCCCCTCGGCATATCGTAAGTATATGTCTCTGTCATAATTCCGCCGAAGTGCCTTTTGTATTCCATATCCCCGCCCAGCAGATAAAATTGCGCGCGCCCCGACGCTATCAGCTCGCGCAGAATATGATAATACAAAATCATTCCGGGGCTGAACTTCACGAAATCCGGATCATAGGTTATATTCTCGAAATAGACATTCGGCGCGGTGTCGGCCGTGAACGCGATGGACGCGATCCGCCCTCCGGCATAAAGGACATAGCAATCCGTGATAAAATAATCGTCGAGATAAGTCGGCTTGTATTTTCGCCCGTGCGATATTTCTTTCAGGCGAAAATATTCGGCCAGGACGATTTCGGGAATATCTTTTCGCGCGAAATGCTTTATTTCGATGCCGCCGAATTGCTCGCTGATTTTTCTCGGATAGCGCCGCGTGTTATACCGGACCGAATATGAAAGCCCGGCGTTTAATTTATCGACGCTGCCTGGAAGATCTATGTGCCAGTGCGGCCCGGCCGCGACGCCCGGCATCGGATTTTTGGAATATTTCACCCTGATGCATTTCAGCCGTTTGTCGTTGTCGAACAAGAATCTGAACAATGCGGCCTGCGCGTCGCTCGAAATGTCCGCCATATATAGCGATATGTCCATCACGCCGCTTTGCGTTTTCGTCGCGACGAAATAATCCGCGCCGCCGCAATCGATTTTCCACAGGTCGAAATCGTTTCCGTATTTTATGTCAAAGCGGTTGAGTATGACATTGGGCGAAACTTTTTCCAGCAGCAGCCGAACCTTGCCGTCGATGATTTTCGTAATCAGCATCTTTTTATTTCCATTTTTTACAGAACTAAAAAGCCACAAAATTGTGGCAGGAGGTTGATTACAATCTGAAAGAATTGTGCGCTTATTCGATATATTCGCGACCCTCCTGCATTCGCAGGAGCTTTATCGTCAGCCGACGCTTTCAGAGAGGTAATCACACCCCGACGCGGGCAATTCGCCCGCATCGAAAACATTATAGTATAAAAGTACGGAAAGTAAATCGGATTTTCCCGCCCCGCCGACGGAGGAGTTTCCCGCCCCCGCGTGCGGGGGCGGGATAGATTTTCTTGGCGAGTGAGGGTCGCAGACCCGCACGAGCCCTAGAAAATCTTGGGGGGGGGGCTTATCTTCGCCCGCCGGAACGAAACCCGCCGTGGAAGCCGCCGCCGGAACGCAGTTGCGCGACATTGTCGCGGCGGAACTTGGCGCGCGCGTCGTTGCCCATATAGTCCCAGCGCCCGCGAACCTCCGGGTCCCAGCCCCACCGCATGCGGTCGAACTCGATAACCGCGTCGCCGCAAATCGGCGCCAGGTAGTCCTGATACTCGATCATGCACTCGCCTAGGTCATAGTTTATGTCGTCGCAATATTTCAGAATGTCCGGCCCGCAGTCGCCGTAAAAAGAATAGTCCTCGGCGACCATGGCCCGCGCGCCGACGATCCAGCCGGCGGCAAACACGATGGCCAGAAACACCATCCGCCCGACCGCGCCGATTGTTTCGATTATTCGATAATTCCTCGCCATCCGCGCCTCCTATTCATAATCACATTATAATCGCGGCATTTATAATTGCCGCCGCGCCCATCCTAGCGCCCCCGCCCTCCCCCGCCAACAGGTATGAGTTCCCAAATCAAGCGGGTTTCATTTATCTTTTGCAAATAAGTTTGTAGGATGTTTAATTTTATCTATGTAATCTTTTAGTCGTTCATCATCATTATCATCAGAGCCATGTATATATTGAAATTGTTTAAGCTTTTGCTTTTTTTCATTTAATGCCACCAGCAAATCCTCAACTATTGGTTTAGCATTTGTTGAAGGATAGTAATTACCACTAACTGAATAATCATTATCTGTCAAATCATCAAATGCTGGTAATATACGCTGTATGACTTCATATATTTTATCGAATGTATATACACTTCCTCGAATAAGCAGCGTATCTATCGTTTGCCATATATTGTTCAATTTATATAACTTATGAAAGTTTCTCAAATTATCAAATATGCTATTGAATCGATCAGAGGCCAATATAACTTTTTTAGAACTATTGCCACGCCCCAATTTATCGTCATAAATGTAATCCAGCTCAAAGTCAAGAACTTCATTAAATTCATTACGGCGATTTTTATGATTTGTCCATACCTGATTACAAAGTTTATTAGCAAGTAAATGGCAACGAATTTCCTCATTATAGCTATTACAAAATATCTTTGCTTTCTTGATAACTTCTAATGTTTCCCTATATGACAATGCTGCCTTGGAGGCATAATGAGAAATCCATTTTTTTAATTCGGATATGGAATTAAAACGATTATCAGATGCAGATAAATTTTTTGCAAAGTCTTGAAGTGTTATTTTATCTTCACAAATTTTTGCATAATTTAACGATGGAACTTTTGTTATTTCATTAAAAAATTTTTGCAAATAATCTTCCTTTCCAGCAATACTGCCAGTATTATTGTCATTTATCCCATAAAATCCATCAATATAGATTTTTAAGCGCTCGCTATTTATAGGCAGGATTACAATCAGACCATCAATGTCAAAAAAGTGCTTTATTGTCTCCAAAACTTTTACGGCATAATCTGGACGGCATCTGTCTAATTCATCTACTATAAACACCAATTTATTACTAGGTAGAGTTGAAATGAATTCTGCCAAGGTATCTTTCATATCTTGAAACTGTTCGATTCTGGTACTTTCAGGAAATAAATCTTTAATAAACTTTTCGCCTTTGATTTCTGATTCAATACTAACAATGCCAAGATTTAGTCCAGCTTTCAGTATTGTTGCCTTGGTTAATTTTGTGATCACATCGTTAAAAATACCAAGATTAAAGCCAGATTTTATGGTTGTTGCTCGGGCTAGTTTTTTGGTTATTTTTTGCGACAAGCTTTGCTTATCTTTCATATCTCTGGCGAGCCACACAATCTGTTCTGCAAATGCAATGAACGGGTCTGATAAATAATCGCTTTCCCAGACACTAAAATATACAGTTTTAGTATCTTTATCTAAAAACTTACTGAACCTAGTTGCAAAATGTGTTTTCCCGGTGCCATATCCGCCGTCAAGACCAAGAACATATGGGGTGTCATATTTTTTTATAAGCTTTCTTAGATTTTCTGCGAAATCTTTTATTTCAGGCGCAGTATCGGACCAAAGTCTTTTGATTTTCTTTTCTAATTCCTCGGAAGATAATTTATAAATATTAGCAATATCTTTTATCATGATTTTATTTTCGCTTTCTAAAATCTCTGGTGTGCCCGGTGGGATTCGAACCTACGACCGACGGATTAGAAATCCGTTGCTCTATCCAGCTGAGCTACGGGCACGGCCGTCGCATTTTACCGCAAATATGGCAAAAATCAATGGATTTCGCGCCGAGCCCGCGGACCCGGACTATATCAGTCCCTGGTCCTTGAACCCGCCGATGTTCTTCTCGGCCAGTTCGAGCTGCACCCGCTGCAAAGCGGCCAGCATCGGCTCGCCCGCGGCCTCGGCCTTCGCCAAATCCTCGCGCAGGTAATTCAGAATGAACTCGTGCCGCCCGTTTTGATAAAAGCGCAGCCCCTTGTTTTCCTTTAATGCCTGCATATCGCCCTCGAACCTGTCCATCGCCTTGACCAGCTTGGCCTCCAAAGTTTCGCGCGCCTCGTATTCCATAAAAAGATCGTATATTTTTTTCCCTATCGGCCGGGGCAGCATATCGCGGTATTTTTCAATAGCCGAAAGTTCCAGCTCTTTTTTGCGCGCCTTCACCTCCGCCTGATTTTCCGATTGCAGACGCGGCGTGTCGCCGACCTCGGCCTCGACAAGATCGTGCGCGAGCGCCATTTCCAGCACGCGCCCGGCGTCGACCGGCTGCTTTATATAGGGCAGAATCATCATCAGCAAAAAGCAAAGCTTGGTTATGTGGTCCGTGTCGGAATCGTTCCGGCCGTCCCCGCGCACCAGATCGCGCGGCACCAGAGCCAGCCTTTCGACCACGCCCATAAAATCGTAAATCTGCTTTGCCTCTGCTTCCATAGAATGGAACTATAATCTTTTTCGCGACTTTGGCGCAAGCGCATTTTCCAAAAATCAACGCCGTTCCACGCGGTCGCGCGCACCCGGTTCATAAATCGTTCACAAGAACTCGCCACAGATTATTTCCGATTTTTATTTGCCCGGGCCGGTTTTGATGCTATAATCGCCCTGTATCCGAAAGGAGCACGAGGACCGAAAAACTCGTAAGTAGATGCGCAGATGCGCGCATAAACAGCATCCTGCCAATATCGGCGGGATCGCGCCGTTATATATTGAAGGCAGCGCTGTCGTTTCTACTACGATACTTTTCGGGGTCCCGCCGCCTTTTGGATTTAACCAAAAGGTCGGCAAAATGCGCCCAACTAAAATCGACAAACTTGAAAACGCAATCGACTCATTCGCCAGTCTTGCGCTGATTTATTATTCCAATATCGTCGCGGACGAGATAATGAGCGCGCGGTTCGACAACCGCGAGGTCGCGGCGGCCTATGTCAGGGTGTGCGGGGCCTGGGTCGCCGCGGGCGAAAATGACCCCGATGGCCTATACGAAAAAATCCACGACGCCGTGCGGGAAAAACTCTTGCCGTAGAAATAGCGGCCCGCGCTTGCGATGCGCGCGCGGCGGTGGTATGATGCGCGGGCAAGACAAAAAGGAACGATTATGACATTCGAGTTATTTCTGAACTTCAACGACGGCAAGGCGCGGGCCGCGGCGGATTTTTACGCGGGCGTTTTTCATTCTTCGGTCGAAAATGTGATGCTGTTCGGAGACGCCCCGGCCGACCCGAAATATCCGATAAAGGAATCCGAGCGCGGCCGCCTGATGTATGCATCGGTGAAAATCGCGGACAAGAAAATTATGTTTATGGATATGTCGTCGGATTTTCCGGCGAAGACTGGCGATAACATAACGCCGGTGATTTCGGTCGCGGACCATGCGGAAATAGACCGCCTTGCGCGCGAACTCGGCGACGGGGGCGCGACAATTATGTCGCCGCAGAAAACATTTTTCAGCCAATATTACGCGATGGTTTCGGACAAGTTCGGAATCACCTGGCACATCCTGACGCCGGAGGCCGCGTGATGGCCAGCGACAAGGACTTCATAGATTTCGCCGTCGAACAGGTCGCGGCGGCCGGCGATATATCGGCCCGAAAAATGTTCGGGGATTTTATGATTTATTGCGATGCAAAGCCCGCGCTCTTGGTCTGCGACAATACTCCGTTTGTGAAAATCCTGCCGGAGACGACCGAGCTTTTCGCGCGGCTCGGCGCGTCGCCGGAAAAGGGCGTGCCGTATAAAGGCGCGAAAGAGCATTATATTCTGGATATTGAAAACGCGGACGCCGCGGTAGAGATGATGCGATTGCTCGCGCGGATTTTGCCGCTGCCCAAACCGCGCAAAAAGAAATCATAATTTAATTGCAAATTATCAGAGGGCTCATCGCCCTCTTCAATTTGCAATCGGCGAGTTTTATCAAAACTCGCCCCACCAGGCAGTATCTTTATCTCTGGCCGCGCCAGATTTTCGCGAAATCGGCGGCGCGGAACAAGCGCTCCAATCTGGCCGCGGTCATACGCAGAAAATCGGCCTGCACGATTGTGAACGCGAAATCGCGGAAACTCACGCGCTCCAAATAATCCGTCGCCGACGAGTATTCGTCGCCCTTCCCGCCGTATCGCTTCATATTCGCCTCTTTGTTCACGGCGGACAAATCGCACGCCATTTCAATCATACGAATCTCGGGCATTTCGGAAACATCCGCATAGAATTGTGCGTGATGCGGATTGGTCGTCCAGTGATGCCTTTTTGCGGCGCGGGCGGCCGCGGCCTCGGCTTCGGTCGGCGGAATCGGATTGTCGCCGAATCTCCGCGAATAGACGACATAGGCGTCGTGCTCGGGCTCCTTGAACTTGGAGGCGTCGTGATCCGGAAACGACAGGCCGATAAGATTCGCGAAATAATTCACCGACGCGATATGCGCGGCCGTCCGCGCGCGGAACCGCGCGGCTTCGTCGTCCGTAATATGAATGGGGCTATTCATCTTTCGCAATCGCGCAGACGGGGCAGACGCCCGCGCAGCTGCCGCACGATACGCACTTTGCCGGGTCGATATGGGACTTGTGATTTTCGTTCAGTGCGACGGCGCCGACCGGACAGACGCCCGACGCGCACATCCCGCAGCCAACGCAAAGCGCTTCATTTACCTTGTATGCCATAATTATCTCCTGCTGTTTAACAATGAAAGAATATATTCGAACATCGCGACGAACGAAATATAGAGGTGCAGCGCCCCAAGAACGGCCAGCTGTCCCTGCTGATTTTTCGATGCGTTTCCGAACGCGTTTTTAAGAAACTGCATATCGTAGGCCGTGAACAACGCGAACACCAGAACGCCGATCGACGACACGATAATATTGCCCGTTCCGCCGAGCGGCCAGATCATAGACACGATTCCGGCTATGATAAGTCCAATCATTCCTATGAACAAAAATGTGCCCATAAAAGAGAGGTCCTTCATAGTTTTATATCCGAACAAGGCCATACAGGCGAACATAATCGCGGCGATTCCAAAGGCCTGAATAATCGAAACTGGATTGACGGCGGCGGCGACCGCAATCAGGGGCGTCATAACGAATCCCATCAGAACGGAATAAATGCCGAGCATCAGCGCGCCGGACGACGGCTCCATCTTGAACGCGCGCGCCTGCGCGAACAGGGACAGGCCGAGCCCGCCGAACATCGCGATGTAAAAGAAAGGCGACAGGCCCTTGGCCGTGAAGACCAGGTCCAGGCCCCACCGCAGAGTCGCGTAAGAAGTTATCGCGGACAATCCGACCGCCCCGAACATAAACGCGAAAACGCGCCGCAGAAATTGTTGCATAGCTTATCCTTTGTGTCCTATAATATAGCAGAAACGAAAGGAAACGCAAGATGATTCTCATAAACCCAATCTCGCCGGTCGCGCTGGACATCTTCGGATTTCAGATTCGCTGGTATGCTCTGGCCTACATCGCGGCGTTCGTCGTCGGGTTTTGGATTGTTAGAAAACTAGGACTAGGATCAGGACTAGGACTAGGCGCGGCTCGTGATAACGCTGCAACGCGACAACAAGTCACCCCTAGTCCTAGTCCTGATCCTAGTCCTAACAAAAAATACTACGACGACCTATTCGCCGCCCTTATCCTCGGCGTGATAATCGGCGGGCGATTGGGCTATGTCTTGTTTTACAACCTGCCGTTTTTTCTGCATTACCCGTGGGAGATTCCGATGGTCTGGCACGGCGGAATGAGCTTTCACGGCGGCCTTATCGGCGTCATCGTCGCGGTGTCTCTTTTTGCTCGGAAACAGCAAAAATTAGCAATGAGCAATGAGCAATGCGCAATGGGTTCCCGCGGGCGGTCATTGCTCATTGCTCATTGCTCATTGCACATTCTCGATACTCTGGCCGTCGCCGCGCCCATCGGCCTGTTCTTCGGGCGCATCGCGAACTTTATAAACATGGAGGTCATGGGCCGCGCGACGACGCGCGCGTGGGGCGTAGTATTTGCGGGCGCGGCCGACCAGACGCCGCGGCACCCGAGCCCGCTTTACGAGGCCGGTCTCGAAGGCATCCTTCTCTTTATAATAATGCTGTGCTTGTGGCGGACGAAATTGCGCGAACGACCGGGCGCGCTTGCGGGCGCGGCCATGATTTTATACGCGGTGTTTCGGATTTTCTGCGAGCAGTTCAGGGAGCCCGACGCGCAGCTCGGATTTCTGTTCGGCACCGACTGGATTACCATGGGCGCATTGCTTTCCGTCGCGATGATTGTTGTCGGGATGGTTTTGCTTTTTAGAAAAAAATAATGCGTGACGCGCGGTGTTCCCCTCCTTTGGAGGGGTGCCGCCCGAAGGGCGGCGGGGTGGTGGCTATCACGCGTTATAAATAAACCAAAAGCAACTGTGATAACGACGCTAGTTTTAATGTGATTATTTTATTTGGAAACATATAAAAAAATCAGAGCCCGCTAAAAGCACCACCCCGGCCGCTTCGCGGCCACCCCTCCAAGGGAGGGGAATACCACGCGGAACGCCCGTCGCGTTCTACTCCGCAGGCCGGCCGTCCACCGCAATCCCCGCCGCGCCGACCGCCGAATCCTTGCCCCAATAGTGCGACCGCGGATTCTTGTCGTATGGCTTCCTCTCGCCGTCCATCTTGTGATAGTGCAGTTGCCCGATGCGCATTCCGGGCCGGACCAGGAACGGGTATCGCGTCTCGATTTCGAGCGTCCATTTTCCGTTAAAGCCGTCGTCGCCGAAGCCCGCCGAGAAATGCACCTTTACAAAATAGCGGCCCGTGCTGCTCTTGCCATCGATGCAGGGAACGATGCGCGTGGTCTTGGTCCACTCCATCGTCGCGCCGAGATACCCGACGAACGGCGACAGAATCAGGCCCGCATCGGGAATCTCGATTTCAATCGTCTCTTTGTTGCCCTCGAACGGGTTCAGCATCAATTCGGGATTCCGAATGTCGAAGGCGGCGGGATCCGCGCGGAAGCGCTGATACGCCGCGTTGTCGACGAACCAATCGCGCATGGAATATTTCTTGCCCGGCTCGTAAATTATCCATGGAACCATCCCCTCGGGCAGGGTATTTTTATAAACTTTCAGAACCTTGTCCAAGTGAATATCGTATGAATTGGCGCCGACGCATTCGGGATTAAAGGGCGTGATGATGATGTCGGGCTCGCCGTTTGGATT
This sequence comes from Rickettsiales bacterium, assembly GCA_031263295.1. Classification (GTDB taxonomy): domain Bacteria; phylum Pseudomonadota; class Alphaproteobacteria; order Rs-D84; family Rs-D84; genus JAISGC01. The sequence goes on along the minus strand of JAISGC010000010.1, from coordinate 14,475 downwards.
TTCGGGATTCCCAACCTTTGTCAACCTTTCGATTTCCGGCCCCGATAGCATAGACATAATTTATCCTTTTTCTTTTCGCCCCAACTTTTAACAAAAAACGCGCCCGCGCGTCAAGAGGGAATATTTGCTTTAAGATTTTTAACTATCTGGAAACAGGGGCTTCAACCACTGATTTTACACTAGACTTTTTTGCAATTTTTTCTTAAAATCCAAACTGGAATGAAAGGTTTTTGAAATGATAAATCTAAAAGGTATTTGGAAGCAAGGCTTTGCGTTTGATAAACATGTTATAAGCAGTAAATATATCTGTGACAATGAATACGGCTACCCTGTTTTTGAAACCCAAAGAAGCGAAATGGGAGGGTTGCTCTATAAATTAAAATACGGACAAATTCCCGCGATTATCCAAGATATAGTATATATATTGAAGAAATCTGCCGAGTTTGATAGTTTTATCAAAGGCATAGACTACATAGCCCCTGTTCCGCCATCCAACAAAGCACGACTGGTTCAGCCAGTAATTGCTGTCGCCCAAGAATTATCAAATACTTTTGGAAAGCCTTTGCTCATGGATTTTATCCAATCAACAAATACAGATCAAATAAAAAACACCGATGTGTCGGAGCGTATTGAAAAGGTAAAAAATAATCTTCTGATTAAAAATAACATTAATAAAAATGCAAAGATTATGTTGTTTGACGATTTATTCGACAGCGGATCCACTATGACGGCCATAACTGAAAAATTAAAAGAAAACGGATATGAAAATATAAGCATATTTACTTTAACCCAAGGAAAAGATGCTAATTAAAATGAGCAAGAATGTTTTTATTTCGGGTTCCATAAGTATTGGCAAGTTGCCGAAAAATGCAATTGCCAAGCTGGATAGTATTATTGAAAAACAGATATCTGTTCTTGTCGGTGATGCAAAAGGCGTGGATTTGCAGGTGCAAAAATACCTTCTTAAACGGAGCTATAACAATGTGCTTGTATATTATGCCGGACAAAATATACGATACAATGTTGGAAATTGGAAAACTCGGCACATCAATGCAGATACGCATACCAAAGGTCGCGAACTCTATACAAAAAAAGATAAGGCTATGGCATACGATACCGATTATGGCTTGATGATATGGGACGGCCAAAGCAAAGGGACGCGCAACAACATAACTTATATGAAAGAACTGCGGAAAAAATTCTTCGTTATTATAGAAAATATGCTGATATCGGACAACCAAGTAGATTCGTTTCTAAATATAAGCAACAGTATTGCGGAGCAGCCATCTTTATTCTAAAATCTATATCCATCCGGCAAGTATTTTAATTTTGTTTCATTGAACTTGAAATACTACGCGCAATCAATGAACTTCTTCCGCGATATCGTGCGGGTTATAATACGAATCATCGCGGAATTTTGATAAATATTTCCCCAATATTCGTCAGAATAACAATTTTCTTAGCTTTTAGGACGCCAATTTTATTATTATTTGCCCAACCTTTTACATCGCGTTTTGCAATAAATGCATTTATAGAGCATCTTGCATAACAATATGGCATAATTTTGCTTTGATTTGATGCCCTTGACAATTCCTGGGAATTTTCGCGCGCCAAATCCCACATTCTGCTATGTAATGTTTCTGGCATATACAATGTGAAATCAATTTCCGTATTGGTCCACTGCCAATTTTTCCCTTTATGAAACACATCCGGTTCAGAAAACATTCCCTTTATTTCCAATGGAATAGACGCAAGATTTTGTATATCAAAGACAAAGTCATTGCCGTTTTTTATCACATTCTTTATCTTGAAGGATGGCTTCTCATGAAACGCTACCCATAAAGCCACGACCGATGCAATCAAAGTAGCGACAGCAGACAAAGCAGTCCAAAAATTGGCTGCCATAAAAGTTTCTTGAATAAACGACATTTTATCTACCCCTTACTCCGGTATCGCCAGCACATCGCCGATTTCGATGACATTCGGGTTCGAGATGCCGTTGGCGCTTTGGATTTTTCTCCATTCTACACGGCGGGCGCTACCGTAATATCTCTTCGATATTTTGCTCAGCCAGTCGCCCTTCTTCACTATGTATTTTCTTGCCGCGGGGGCCTCTGCGGCGACATCCGCCGCAGGCTCGACCTGCGCGACGGGCTCGGGCGAAGGCATCGCTTCCGCGATCGGTTCGTCCCGCCCGCGCATAAACAAGAACGCAACCAATCCGACCAGCATCAGAATCATAAGCCACCCGGCGGCCGACAATCTCGCGCGCTGCGGCGGCATCGGCGCGGCCGCCTTTTTGCGGCCGGGCGTTCTCTTCACCGGCGCCGGAGTCGGCTGCACAAAGGCCAGGCGCCGGAGCCCCTTGGCCCAATACCGCGGGTCCAGGAATCCGCCGCGCCGCAGGCCGCGCTGGCGCTTTATAGCCACATCGATAAGGTCTTCGGTGCCCTTCTTGGTCCGGCCGAAGTTCGCGAAATATCCGCGGATTTTTGCAAACATAAATGCCTCCTTATTTATTTTTGCGTTTGCGCATATTTTACAACCGGGGCCGACCGCCGCGCAAGGATTTTTTTCACGACGCCCGAACGCAACAACGGGCTTGATTTCTGTCAAAATCCGCGCTATTATTGGCGGGCTTATAAAAGGTTATAAAAATGGCGAATAAAAAGTCGGCGAAAGTCATCATAAAAATGCACAATCCGGAGACGGGATTTTTTTACTGCAAGGCGAAAAACAGCAAGTCCGAAAACACGGCCGGCAAAATGAAAATGCGCAAATACGACCCGCGCGTCAGAAAGCATGTCGAGTTTGTCGAAACCAAAATGCCGAAGTAACTACTAACGACTAACATTAGTCATTAGTCGTTAGTCACTAGTCGTTAAAAAATGTCCTTCTACGAAACGATTTTATCCGAAATACGGACGGCGGTCGGCGTCGGTGATTTGGCGTTGGAAGTTCCGCGTGAAAAATCCTTCGGAGACTTTTCGACGAACGCCGCGATGCAGCTTGCGAAATCCGAGCACAAGCCGCCGCGCGAAATCGCCGCCGCGATACTGCCCAAAATAACCGCCCTGCCCTTTGTGGAATCGGCCGACATAGCGGGCGCCGGATTTATAAATATTAAAATCAAAAACCAATTCATTATAGAATCTGTCAACGCCCCCAGTCCCAAGTCCCTAGTCCCTAATCCCTTGACCATAGATATGGACTACGGCGCATACAATGTCGCCAAGTCCTTGCACATCGGGCACTTGCGCGGTTCGGTCATAGGCGACACTTTCTATCGCATCGCGCGATTCCTCGGGCACCGGCCGATTTCGTATAATCATATGGGCGACTGGGGCCGGCCGATGGCGTCGGTCATAGCCTGGATAATTCGCAAGTTCCCGGGCGACTGGTCGCGCGCGGACTTTCAGATAAACGAAAGCGAGTTCAACGATTATTATCCTCTGGCGGCGGCGCTGACCAAAACGGACGCGGATTTTCTGGCGCAGGTGCTCGAAATCAAACGCGAGTTCCAAGACGGCGAGCCGCGCTATACCGCGCTCTATGAAAAGATGCTCGCGATTTCGATGCGCCAGATGCACGATGCCGAGGCGCGATTGAATATGCTGCCGTTCGATAATGATCTCGGCGAGCGCAACGCCGCAAAATATCTGCCCGCGGCGGAAAAGATTTTGCGCGCAAAAAATATGCTCTCTATGTCGGACGGCGCAGAGATCGTCGAGCTGAAACGCGCCGACGATAAGGCGCCGATGCCGCCGTTGATGTGGCTCGATTCGCGCGGCGCGGACACTTATGATTCGACCGACATAGCGACGATTTACTATCGCAAAATCACGGACAATCCCGACCGGATAATTTATTTTACCGATTATCGCCAGCAATTGCACTTCGATATGGTTTTCCGCACGGCGGATATGGCGGGGCTGTTTCCGAGCGACCGATTGGAGTTTCCGTATTTCGGAGGCATCAACGGCCCGGACGGACGGCCGCTGAAAACGCGCGACGGCGCGGCGGCGGGCCTGGCCGATATTATCGGGATGGTCGACGATGCCGCGCGGGCGCGCAACCCGGACTTGCCCGCGGAGACAAACAAAATGATTTCGCTCGCGGCATTGCGCTTCAACGAACTGATGCACGACAGGAAGTCCGATTATATTTTCGACGCGGACGATGTCGTGAAGTTCGAGGGGCGGACGGGTCCGTATATTTTATACACGGCGGTGCGGCTCAACAGCGTTCTTAAAAAGTCGGAGGTTGTCACCCCGCGGCGGGCCGCAGGCCCAGACCGCGGGGCCCAGGTCATATCGATTACAGCCGATTACGAACGCGACCTGCTGCTGAAAATCTTGGAGTTCCCGCGCGCGGTCCAGGGCGCATTCGACAGACGCTCGCCGGATATTCTTGCAAATTACACATACGACCTTTGCCAAACGGCGAACGGGTTCTATCATAATTGCCCGGTCAAGGACGACCCGTCGCGGCTGGCGATAACCCGCCGCGCAATCGACACGCTTTCAACTTGCATAGATTTGATGGGAATGAAAGTGCCCGACGAGATGTAGGTCCGGCCTTCCGCGCGGTCTTCCCCTCCTTTGGAGGGGTGGCCGCGAAGCGGCCGGGGTGGTGAGGAAGGCGAGCACTGACTAAACCAAAACAAACGATTGTGAAACAATCGTTTGTCATTCCCGCGCAGGCGGGAATCCGAGTCAGCGAGAACGAGCCGCAGGCGAAGTTCGAGCGCAGTTTTTGCGAAGTGTCGCAGACACAAGCAAAAACGAGAACGAGGATACGCACAGGCGGCGAAGCCGCCGAGCGAATAGGGCTTTAAGACTTATAACGGAAAACTTGTTTTAATCTCAAAGAAAATTGTGAAAACAAGTAGTGTCTGAATGTAAGGTTTAGAACCCTATTCCCGCTTTCGCGGGAATGACAAAAAATCTCTTTGAGATTTTTTGTTTTGGTTCTATCAGTGCAAATGTGAAGCACCACCCTGCCCGGCTTCGCCGGGCACCCCTCCAAAGGAGGGGAACACCGCCCCACCGCATCACCTCACCGGATAACTTCTCGGGAAATCGGGATTCGGGCGCTCGGGCGCGGACTTGACGCCGCAAGAACAAAGTGCAATTTGCAAAGTGCAAAGTGCAATTATTTTAAGATAAAAACTTTGTTTTTTCATAATTGAACTTTGCACTTTGCAAATTGAACTTTATAAAGCCAACTCCTGCTGCTCGCCGTTCGCATTCTGCTGTTCGAGCATCTCGACGCGGTCCTCTTCCTTTGCGATTTCGCGAACGCGGCGGACATAGGCGCCGGTGCCGACGGGAATCAGGCGGCCGACAATCAGGTTCTCGTTGATTCCGGCCAAGCGGTCCGTCGCGCCCGAAATCGCCGCGTCCACCAAGACCTTTGTCGTCTGTTGGAACGACGCGTTGGACAGGAACGACCGCGAAGTCAAAGACGCGCGCGTCAGGCCGACCAAGACCTGGCCCGCGGTCGCGGGATTGCCGCCCGATTCCAAAACGCGCCGGTTTTCGTCGTCGAAGTCGACGCGGTCGATGACCTGGCCGTTCAGGAATCGCGTGTCGCCCGCGTCCGTGATTTCGACGCGGCGCAGCATCTCGCGAATCAAAATCTCGATATGCTTGTTGTTGATGGTCACGCCCTGCAAGCGATAAACCTGCTGAACCTTTTCGACCAATGTCTCGGCCAAGGCCTTCTCGCCCATAATGCGCAAGATGTCCTGCAATACCGGCTCGCCGTCGACGAGATAATCGCCCTTCTTGACGATGTCCCCGGCGCGGACCAAGACGCCCGTTCCCTTCGGTATCAGATATTCGACCGGAGTTCCGCCGTCCGTCGGATTGATGCGCAAGGTCAGTTTCTGCTTGGCGTTATCCTCGATTTCAATCTCGCCATCGACTTCGGCCAGAATCGCGGGATTCTTCGGCATACGGACTTCGAGCAGGTTTTCCACCTGCGGCAGTCCGCCCGTAATGTCGCGCGTCCTGTGGTTTTCAACCGCGATGCGCGCGATAATATCGCCCGCCTTGACCGACTGCCCGTTGGCAACCGAGATGGTCGCGTAAATCGGCAGCATATATTCGGCTGATTTTTTGCCGCCGAGAGACACCGGCTTGCCCGCATCGTCCGTCAGAGTAATCGTCGGGTTCAGCGCCTTTTTCGTGTTCAGTTTCCAGTTCGTGATTTTCCGCGTGGTGATTCCGGTAAGCGGATCGACCTCTTCGGAATACGACACATTCTCGACGAGATCGCTGAACGAGACCTTTCCGTCTTTCTCGGCGATGATAACATTCGCATACGGATCCCACTCGACCAACTTGTCGCCTTTCTTGACATCGGCGCCGTCCGCGACGATAAGCATCGATGCGTAGGGCAATTTGGTCTTGAACAATTCCGCGCCGGACTTGTCGACAATGCGGATTTCGGAGCCGCGCGATAAGACGACCTGGCGGCCGGCGGAGTTCTGAATGATGTCTGCGTCGAACTTCACGATGCCGTCGACCGGCGTCTCGATAAAGTGCGCGGTGCCGGAATCGCCCGCGACTCCGCCGTGGTGGAAGGTGCGCAAAGTCAATTGCGTTCCGGGCTCGCCGACCGATTGGCCCGCGATGACGCCGACGGCTTCGCCGACATGAACAAGCGACCCGCGCGAAAGGTCCATACCATAGCACTTGGCGCAGAGCCCGTCGGACTTGCAGGTCAAGACGCTGCGGATGTCGGCCGAGGCCAGACCCGATTCGTCGATTTCTTTGGCGGCCTGTTTGGAAACAAGTTCGCCCGCGGGGACAATTACTTTTTTGGTAATCGGATGCGTGATGTCTTTGGCGGCGGTGCGGCCGAGAACGACATTGCCCAATGACACCGAAAGCGCGGACCCATTATAAACCGGAACGGCCGTGACGCATTCGGTCGTGCCGCAGTCGTTTTCGGTTATGATAGAGTTCTGCGCGAGTTCGACCAAGCGCCGGGTCAGGTATCCGGCCTCGGCGGTTTTAAGCGCCGTGTCGGACATTCCCTTTCTGGTGCCGTGGGTCGAGTTGAAATACTCGGCCATGGTGAGGCCTTCCTTGAAGTTCGATATAATCGGAACCTCGATAATGCTTCCGTCCGGCTTCTGCATCAGGCCGCGCATTCCGGCGACCTGCGATATTTGGTTCGACGATCCGCGCGCGCCGGAATCGGCCATCATTATGATTGAGTTCCAGTCGGTGCCCGAAGACTTCCGCAAGGATTGGAACGCCAATTGCCCGATATGCTTTGCGACCTTTTGCCACATATCAATCAGCTTGTTGTGGCGCTCGCCGTGGGACAATAATCCGTTCTGATATTGCGCCTCGATTTCGGCGGCCTCTTTTTCGGCCTTGGCTATCAGTTCGGCTTTCTCGGCGGGAATGACGATGTCGTCCTGGCCGATGGAGATGCCCGAACGCGCGCCCTGCTCGAAGCCCATATTTTTGAGGCGGTCGACCAAGACGACCATCGCCTTGTCTCCGCAGGTCTCGTAGACCGATTCCAAGAGTTTGCCGATTGCGGCCAGGCCCATCGGCTGGTTCACCCATTCGTATTTCACGCCGGGCGCATCGGGCAAGAGTTCGCCGATAAGCATCCGCCCGGCGGTCGTCTGAACGCGCTCGCCGCGGAACCGCGTCACAATCGGAGTGTGCAGAGTTATCGCCTTGTTTTCGAGCGCCAGTTTTATTTCGTCTATTCCATTGAACGCGGGCGATTTTTCGTCGTGCGCGCCATCGATAAGAGAAATGTAATAGCAGCCCAAAATCATATCCTGCGAAGGAACGACCATCGGCTTGCCCGATGCTGGCGACAAGACATTGTTCGACGACAACATCAGGGTGCGCGCTTCAAGCTGCGCCTCCAATGAAATCGGAACATAGACCGACATCTGGTCTCCGTCGAAGTCCGCATTGAATCCCTTGCAGACAAGCGGATGCAAACGAATGGCCTTGCCCTCGATAAGGACGGGCTCGAACGCCAGAATGGACAGGCGGTGCAAAGTCGGCGCGCGGTTGAGCAGCACCGGATGCTGATAAACGACCTTTTCCAAAATGTCCCAAACGATAGCTTCTTCGTTTTCAACCATCTTGCGCGCGGCTTTGAGCGTGTTCGCGTAATCGCCCGCCAAGAGGCGCGCGAAGACGAACGGCTTGAACAATTCAAGCGCCATGGTTTTCGGCAATCCGACCTCGTGCAGTTTCAGCGTCGGGCCCGACACGATAACCGAGCGGCCCGAATAGTCGACGCGCTTTCCAAGCATATTCATACGGAAGCGGCCCGACTTTCCGCGCAAGGAGTCGGACAAAGATTTCAGCGGTCGGCGATTCTGCGACACCAGCGGCCGCGCCTTGTGCCCGTTGTCGAACAGCGCATCGACCGCCTCTTGCAGCATCCGCTTTTCGTTGCGGATGATGATTTCGGGCGCATGCAGATCCTGCAACTTTTTCAGACGATTGTTGCGGATGATGACGCGACGATACAAATCGTTGAGGTCCGACGCGGCGACATGCCCGGCTTCGAGCGTCACCAGCGGGCGCATATCGGGCGGTATAACCGGCAGGACATCCGGTATCATCCACTCGGGCCGCGAATTGGAATCCAAGAACGATTCGACCAGTTTAAGATGCTTGACGATTCCGCGGCGCGTGGTCTCGGATTTCGTTTCGGACAATGCGGCGCGCAGGCGTTTGCGTTCGTCGCCCATATCCATACCCGCGACGATTTGGCGTACGCCCTCGGCGCCGATGCCGACATGGAACGCGTCCTCGCCGAACTCGACCAAGGCATCCTGATACTGCTCTTCTGAAATCACATCATAGAGTTTCAAGGAGGTCAGGCCCGGTTCGGTCACGATATAGGCGTCGTAATAAATGACCGATTCCAATTTCTTCTGCGGCATATTGTCGAGCAATGTCGCGATTTTTCCCTCGCGCAAGAACCAGGTGTGCGAAACCGGAATGGCCAATTTAATATGACCCATCCGCTCGCGCCGGACTTTGGAATCCGTAACCTCGACGCCGCAGCGCTCGCAGACGAGCCCGCGGAACTTGATGCGCTTGTATTTTCCGCAGGCGCATTCGTAGTCTTTGACGGGGCCGAAGATTTTCTGGCAGAACAGGCCTTCGGGCTCGGGCCGCATGGAATGATAGTTTATGGTTTCGGGCTTTTTGACCTCGCCCTTCGACCAGGCGAGAATCTCTTCGGGGGAAGCGATTGAGATATGCACATTGTCGAACTGCTCTTTGGTCTCAATCTGACCGAAAACTTTTTTCAGAATATCGTTAGCCATCTTCATTCGCTCCATTTTTTCATTTTTTTCCGCCCCGCGCAGCGGGGCTTTCCTGCCCCCATTTATGGAGGCGGGATAGAGTTGCTTGGCTTGCGAAGCAAGCTCTAGCAACTCTTGGGTTGGGGCAAATCTGGAATAGACTAACCCCCACCCAAGATTTCGTAAGCTCGCGGCTTTGCCGCTCGCTAACGAAATCTGTCCCGCCCCCGCAAGCGGGGGCAGGAAAAACCATTACTCGTTCCTCGGCGCAAGGTTCAACCCCAATCCGCGCAACTCGCGCACGAACACATTATACGCCTCGGGCATTCCGGTCTGGATGTCGTTGCTGCCTGAAATAATCGCCTCATACATCTTGTTGCGGCCTGTGATGTCGTCGGATTTAACCGTCAGCATCTCTTTCAGAAGATGCGCCGCGCCGTGCGCTTCCAACGCCCAGACCTCCATTTCTCCAAGACGCTGTCCGCCGAAGTGCGATTTTCCGCTCAAAGGCTGCTGCGTCACAAGGCTGTATGGCCCGACAGAACGAGCGTGGATTTTCTCGTCCACAAGGTGGTGCAGCTTCATCATATACATGATGCCGACCGTGACCTCGCGCGCAAACGGCTCGCCGGTCATTCCGTCGACCAGCTTGAACTGACCCGATTCCGGAAGCTTCGCCATTTTCAGCATCTTCTTGATGTCGTCGGAGGTCGCGCCGTCGAAAGACGGGGTCGCGAAGGCCACGCCGTCGGACAACATTTTTCCCTGAACGCGAACCTCGGCGTCGGTCATTTTCGCCAACTGCGCCTCGGCTTCTTTGCCGTATATTTTTCCAATCTGGCCGCGAAGATCATCGGTCGCGGCGCGCTTGGACTTTATGTCTTCGAGCATCTGTCCGATTTGACGGCCCAATTCCCAGCCCGCCATCCCGAGATGCGTCTCGAACAATTGGCCGATGTTCATACGCGACGGCACGCCCAGCGGGTTCAAGACTATATCGACCGGCGTTCCGTCCGGCATATAGGGCATATCCTCGACGGGCACGACCTTGGAGACAATGCCCTTGTTTCCGTGGCGTCCGGCCATCTTGTCGCCGGGCTGCAACTTGGTCTTGTGCGCGATGTAAATCTTGACCTCTTTCAAGGTGCCCGCCGCGAGCGAATTGGTCTCGCGGATTTTCTCGATTCTCGCGTCGCTCTTTTCGTCCATGGATTTCAGCGCGGCGATATGGATTTTCGCCAGCTCGCCGACGGCCTCGGCGCAATCGCGCGCGCGGAAGGTTATCTTCTTCACATCGGACGGCTTTATCGCGTCCATAATCTCGCGGTTCAGCTTCTTGCCGATAAAGGGCCGGGCGGTCCCGACGGCGTTGTCGATAATCTGGCCGTCCGCGATTTGGAAGACCTGGTCCGCGAAGCCGCGCTCCAAGATTTCCTTTTCAGTATCGCGATCCTTGTTTATCTGCTCGATGTTCTGCAATTCGATCATCATAGTGCGCTCGTCTTTCTTGACGCCGTGACGGGTCAGAATATTGACGCCGATGACGACGCCCTCTTCGTTCGGACCGACGCGGAGCGAAGTGTCTTTAACCGACAGCGCTTTCTCGCCGAAGATGTTCCGAAGCAGAGCCTCTTCGGATGTCAGAATCGTTTCCGCCTTCGGCGTCACGCGGCCGACCAGGATGTCGCCCTGCTTTATGTGCGCGCCGACATAGATGATTCCCGATTCGTCGAGGTTTTTAAGATTCTCTTCGGACACATTCGGAATGTCCCTGGTAAAGACCTCGGGCCCGAGCTGCGTATCCTTGCACTTGTATTCTTTCTCGACGATTTTAATCGAAGTAAAGACATCGTCGCGCGAGATGCGCTCGCTGATAACAATCGAGTCCTCATAGTTGTATCCGCGCCACGGCACGAACGCGACCAGGATATTTTTACCCAGCGCGAGTGAGCCGTTCTGCGTGCTGCTGCCGTCGGCGACGACATCGCCCGCGGCGACGCGGTCGCCGATTTTGACCAAGGGTCGCTGGTGCAGGATGGTGTCGTTGTTGGACCGGTTGAACTTTTCAAGATTGTAAATATCGACGCCGCTGACGACATTGCGGCTGTTCATTCTTTTGACCACGATGCGGTTCGCGTCGACCGATTCGACGACGCCCGCGTTCTTGGCGATTTTAACAGACCGCGAATCGCGCGCGACTTCGCGCTCGATGCCGGTTCCGACAAGGGGAGAATCGGCGCGCATAACCGGGACGGCCTGGCGCTGCATATTCGAGCCCATCAGCGACCGCTGGCCGTCGTCGCGTTCGACGAACGGAATCAGTCCGGTTGCGACGGAAATAATCTGGCGCGGCGCCACATCGATAAGGTCTATCTCGTCCCGCGGCAGCATCGTGAACTCGCCGTTCTCGCGCGCCGTGACCAGCTCATCGCGCAGGGTTCCTCCGTCTGTTAGGGATGAGTTGCCCTGCGCGATTTTGTGACCCTGCTCTTCGTCGGCGGTCAGGAATACGATTTCGTCCGACAAGACCTTGCCGTTTTTGACCATATAATACGGCGTCTCCAAAAAGCCGAACGGATTGACGCGCGCGTATGTCGACATATGCGTAATCAGTCCGATGTTAGCGCCCTCGGGCGAGTTTATCGGACACAGGCGGCCGTAGTGCGTCGGGTGCACATCTCGGACATCGATGCCCGCGCGGTCGCGGTTCAGTCCGCCGGGTCCCGTCGCCGACACGCGGCGCTTGTGCTCCAACTCGGCCAGCGGATTGTATTGATCCATAAATTGCGACAGCTGCGAAGTTCCGAAGAACTCGGCGATAAGGGCCATCAGCGGCTTCGGATTTATCACATCTTGGGGCTGCAAGGAGCTGATATTCGGCGAGGACAACTGCTCGCGGACATTCCTCTCAATGCGGGCCAGGCCGATGCGGAATTGATTTTTCAATAGTTCGCCGACGCTGCGGATGCGGCGGTTCGACAAAGAATCCTGGTCGTCAATCTGGTCTTTTTTATCAATGATATTGGCCAAGGTTTTCATAATGGCCAAGATGTCCTGCTTGGACAAGACGCGGTCGTCCTCGGGCTTTTTACCCGAATCGATTCCGACGCGCTTGTTCAGCTTGAACCGGCCGACCGCCGAGAGGTCATAGAATGTGTCGACGAAGCCCTGCTGCGCGAACAGGTTCGCCGCGGCCTCGATGGTCGGGCGCTCGCCCGGACGGATTGTATTGTATATTTCGACCAGCGCCTCGTCGCGGTCGGCCGTCTTGTCGGCCTCCAAAGTGTTGCGCATATGCGCGCCGACCGACGCGTTGTCGATGGCGCAAATTGAAATCTTTTTGATGCTCAATTTATCAAGGTCGCGCATAACCTCTTCGGTCAGTTCGGTGCCCGCGCGGAAGATAACCTCGCCGTCGGTGTCCTTGACGCTGTCGAACAGGAACTCGCCCAGATACCATTCGCCGGCAAGCAGGAAATCGGTCTTCGCGATTTTCTCCAACTTCTTCGCGTTCAGGCGATCGCCTTTTTTCGCGAGCTCGCGTCCGTTCGGAGTGTTGAGGTCGTAATTCAGACGATACTTTTCAAGGCCCTCGTAAGCGCTCGTATTTCCCAGCCAGCCCTTGCCGTTATATTCCAGATTTATTTTCTTATAGAAGACGCCGAGCATCTCCTCGTCCGTCATTCCGACAATCGCGGCGCTCCGCGGATTGGCGGCCCATTTCTTTTCGTCCGCGGCGGTCGGCAGGCATCGCATCATAATGGTCGCCGGGATTTTGCGGCGCCGGTCGATGCGGACATAGACCATTCCTTTCGATTCCTCGAAGTCAATCCAGCTTCCGCGCTCGGGAATAATGCGCGCGGTGTATGTCGTCGGATTGCCCGCGATTTTCGCCTCTTTGGTGGTCGAGAACAGAACGCCCATCGCGCGATGCATCTGCGAAATGACGACGCGCTCGACGCCGGACGCGATGAATGTCCCGCGCTCGGTCATAAGCGGAACCTCGCCGAAGAATATCTCTTGTTCTTTAATGTCGCGCAAGGTCCGCTTCGTCTTGTCCTCGGAATCGACATCCCACAAGGTCATACGAAGCTTGACGCGCAGTTTCGCCGAATATGTCATATTGCGCAGCATACACTCCCTGACATTATAAACCGGCTCGTCCAAAGCATATTCGACGAACTCGATTTCGGCCGCGCCGTTATAGTCCCTCAGCGGGAACATCGTATTGAACGCGTTTTGCAGGCCGATATTTTTCCGCGCGTCGGGCGCGGCGTCCGGCTGCAAGAAATCGTTGAACGATTTGTATTGCGTCTCGACCAGATCAGGCAGTTCCTGATGCAAAAAGCTGCGTCCGAACGATTTTACAAACTTTTGTATGACAGCCACTTATGACTCCTTTCTGATCAACTCAACGACTTTATTTTCGCGACTGGCATTCAGCGCGGTGCTCCCCTCCTTTGGAGGGGTGCCGCCCGAAGGGCGGCGGGGTGGTGCCTATAACAGGCAGTGCCTATCTTCGCCACCACCCCGTCATTTTTGCGCCACACTGCGTGTGTCGCAAAAATGCCACCCCTCCAAAGGAGGGGAACGCCGCGCGTCCAGCCCTACTTCAACTCGACCTTCGCCCCGGCCTCTTCGAGTTTTTTCTTCAACTCTTCGGCTTCGTCCTTCTTGGCGCCTTCTTTGACGACCTTCGGCGCGGACTCGACGAACGCTTTCGCCTCGCCAAGACCCAAACCGGTCGCGTCTTTCACAACCTTGATGACCGCGAGCTTGTTCGCGCCCGCATCCGCCAAGACGACATCGAAGTCGGTCTTCTCTTCCGCCGGACCCGCGGCCGGACCCGCCGCAACCGCGACGGCCGCCGCCGCCGAAACGCCCCAGGCCTCTTCCAAAGCCTTGGACAATTCAACCGCCTCGACCACCGACAACTTCGAGAGGTCTTCAACTATTTTTTTAATATCTGCCATTTTTTACTCCTTAAAAAGGACTAGGACTAGGATTAGGACTAGGTCCCAAATCGAAAATCTTTCATCTCTTTTATCGTTTCTTTCTTTATTGAACTCGAATCTTAAAACCGGGAACTAGTCCTAGTCCTAATCCTAGTCCTTTTACTTTTTTCCAAACTCCGCCGAGACGCGCGCCAATCTTGACGCCGGTTC
>JAISGC010000110.1 GCA_031263295.1 Rickettsiales bacterium | reverse complement strand
GGCGGCACCCCTCCAAAGGAGGGGAACACCGCCCCACCGCACTATTTCTTCTTCGGCGCTTTGGCCTTGAACGCCGGGGCGAAGGCGGTGCGCTTGACGGCCTTCTTTTTCGTGGCGGCGCGCGCCGCGTCGGTGTTCGTCGACTGGTCCAGGCACCTATACTCGCCGTCGACCAGCATCGCTATTTTTCCCGCCGGGCAGTCGTGCCCCGCGACGCGCCACTTCCAGCAGCTGCCCGACTGGAAGCCGACAAAGTCTTTGACGGCCGCGCCCCTCTTCGTGTATGCGCCCATATCCGCGTTGAATACGGCCGGATCCTCGCCGCCGCACATTTTCCGCTCGCCCCAGCACGACACGCAATTATTTTTGTCGTCGCAAACTTCGCCCGCCCGCGCCGTGTCCTTGTATCCGTTGGCGGCGTTGTTCGTCCCCATCGCCTTTCCGGTTTCAAGGTCCCGGCACCAGAGTTTCTTGCATTCGACCGACGGGATGCCGTCGATAAGTTTCCCCGCCGACATCACGAATCCCGGGCCGCAGTCGACGAATCGCTCGTCCGCGGCGTGCAGACAAAGCGGCGCAACAATCAAAATCGCGGCCAGAAGTCGTTTCATAATTCACGGATATTGTATCAAAAAACGACGAAAAAGTCCATGATATAGTTTGCTGTTTATAAGTTATAATGAACAACCAAACAACGAGCGTCATCCCGGCGCAGGCTGGGATCCACTGGCGGGCGGCGCGTCATAACTTATAAATTATGACTTGCTGTAAAGCAATGGATCCCGGCCTGCGCCGGGATGACGCTTGTTATTATGTTATTTTTCATTCTGGAAACTATTTGCCTATCATTTCGCAATTTCGAGTTTGCACGGGGTTTTGGTTTTGACATAGGATCGCGCGCAGGCCTCGATTACTTCGGCGGAGATATTGAACACGGGCTGGTTTGCGGTCGATGGGCAAGCCTGGCATTCCGGGCATGCGGGCGCCGCCGGACAGGTCGGACAGACTTCTGCCACCGGGCATACTGCTGCCGCCGGGCAAGCCGGGCACGATTGCGCAACCGGTGTCGCCGCCGGTGTCGCCGCCGGTATTGCCGCCGGAGCGGCCGGAGCGGCCGGAGCGGCCGGAGCGGCGGCGGCGGGTGCCGCTGTCGGCGCGGGCTGATATTTTGTGCAATCAAGGTCCGCCAGCCCCGTTCTGTTCCGACGGAATGTTTTGCCGTCCTTCGGATAATATTCCACGCCGGGATAGTCCGCGGCCGGAAAGCCCTTGCCAAAGCCCGCAGGCTCAGTGCAGAACTGTTTGAGCATGCAATCGGCCTTGCCTGCATCGGGTCCCAGAAGCGCCCTGCGGAAATTAAAATCCTGTTGCAGTTTGCCAAAGCAAAAACGCAGGCATCCCTGTCTTTCGCATTTCTCGCCGGTATAGGCAAGGTTCACATATTGCATCGGATTGCCGGGGATGCCGCTGCCATAGGGCCCCATGGCCAAACAAAAACAGGTCTCGCCGTAATTGAAGTTGCCGTTCGTTTCGCCGGTAGTTATGTTCTTGCCCGCGGGCTTGTCGCCGCAGGCCGACAGAACGGTCAGCTTTTCGCCGCCCGCACCGACAAAAGTGGCGCTGGATGTAATTTTGTCCAGCGAGCCATACGAGATGGACGCGGGAGAAAATGTGCATACATCAACCGCCCAAACGGGCCCGGCCGCCAATGCGAACAGAACCGCAAATAATTTCCTCATAATCTTTCCTCCACAAAAACCGCCAAAAATGATGGCGGCAGGAGGTATCAACAATTACATGAATTGCGCGCCTTATTCAATATATTCGGGTGCACTCCTGCCGACTGGCAGGGAAGTATTTCGTCGGATTCCCGACGCATGTAAAGGGTTGATAGCCCCGGCGAGCGCAATACGCGCCCGTTGGCAAGATAGTAGCAGGTTCGGAGAAAAATTGCAAAGCAAAAAATAAAACCAAAACAAAAAATCCTGAAAGGATTTTTTGTCATTCCCGCGAAAGCGGGAATAGGGTTCTAAACCTTACATTCAGCTACTACTTATTTTCACAATTTTCTTTGTGTGTGAAACAAGTTTTTCGCTATAAGTCTTAAAGCCCCATTCCCGCCTGCGCGGGAATGACAAACGATTGCTTTGCAATCGTTTGTTTTGGTTATAATCAATTATATAGCTTTCAACAAATCCTCAATCCTCTCCGCCTTTTCGAGCGTGTCGTCGTATGTAAAGTCCAGCTCCGGAACATAGCGCTGGTTCATTCTGTGCGCGAGCTCGCGTCGTATATGCGCGGTTATTTTGGAAAAGTCCGTCTTCTTGCCCTGATAGAAAATCCGCACGAATTGCAGGCCGCCCGCCGATTTCGCATCGACTATCGTCACGGGCAGGTCCGGGAAGTCGTCGCGGATAATCTCGGCAACAAAGCGCCGGACCGCCGCCGCGACCGAATCCCCGCGCGGAAAAGATTTTTTGGCCTGTTTCATTTTTCATATTATAACACATAAAAAAATAGAATGACAACCCGCCAGCAAGCGTCATCCCGGCGCAGGCCGGGATCCATTGCTTTCAAGCGAGTTATAATTTATAAGTTATGACGCGGCGGTCGCCAGTGGATCCCGGCCTGCGCCGGGATGACGCCCGTTATCAGGTTGTTTATTAAAACTTAAAAATCTACTTGCAATCGTGGCCATACGCGGATAGTATTGCCGCAGGCGGGCAAGCGCCCGCCGGCCTACCCTTGGCACGGAATAATTTATAATGCAGAATAAGATTAGAAACTTTTCGATAATCGCCCACATCGACCACGGCAAGTCGACATTGTCCGACCGCATCATTGAATACTGCGGCGGGCTGACCGACCGCGAGATGAAGGAACAGGTCTTGGATTCAATGGACATCGAGCGCGAGCGCGGCATTACAATCAAGGCCCACAGCATCCGCTTGAAATACAAAGACTATATCCTGAATCTGATGGACACGCCGGGCCATGTCGATTTCGCCTATGAAGTGTCGCGGTCGCTGGCGGCCTGCGAGGGTGCGGTGTTGCTGGTCGACGCGACCCAGGGCGTTCAGGCCCAGACGCTCGCGAACGCGTATTTGGCGGTGGAAAACAATCTTGAAATCCTGCCGGTGTTGAATAAAATCGATTTGCCGTCCGCGGATGTGCCGGAATCCAAGCGCCAGATTGCCGATGTCATCGGGCTGTCGGCGGAAGACGCTTTGGCAGTTTCTGGTAAAACTGGCGCGGGCGTGCCGGAATTGTTGGACGCGATAGTCGCGAAATTGCCGCCGCCCGCGGGCGATGCAGCGGCCCCCACACGCGCCCTCTTGGTCGATTCTTGGTATGATTCATATCTCGGCGTCGTTGTTATGGTTCGCATTGTCGATGGAAAACTTTCGCGCGGGCAGAAGATAAAGTTTCTTGCGACCGGGGCCGAATACGAAATCGACAAGATCGGATACTTCACGCCGAAGATGGAATATGTCGACGCGCTCGGCGCGGGCGAAATCGGATTTATTATAACCGGAATGAAGACGATACGGGACTGCAAGGTTGGCGACACAATCACAGACGGGCGCGCGGAAGTCGCAGCGCTTCCAGGTTTTAAGCCGAGCGTGCCGGTCGTGTTTTCAAGTTTCTTTCCGGTCGAGGCGCAGGATTATCCGGCATTGAGAGAGGGCGCGGAGAAACTGGCGCTGAACGACGCATCGTTTGTTTTCACGACGGAGAAATCGAGCGCGCTCGGCTTCGGTCTGCGATGCGGATTCCTCGGGCTGTTGCATATGGAAATTATAAATGAACGCCTGTCGCGCGAGTTCGGGCTCAATTTGATTTCAACCGTTCCGTCGGTGCTCTATAAATTGCATATGAAAAGCGGCGAAAATATCGACCTCGAAAATCCCGCCGATATGCCGGACCCGACCGCCATTGATTACATCGAGGAGCCGTGGGTGCGCGCCACGATTATGATGCCGGACAAATATATGGGCGCGATACTCGGCCTCTGCGTCGAGCGCCGCGGCATTCAGGAAAATATTTCATACATCGGCTCGCGCGCGGTGGTCGTCTATAAGTTGCCGCTGGCCGAAATAGTCTTTGATTTTTACGACCGCGTGAAAAGCCTGTCGCAGGGCTATGCGTCCTTTAATTACGAGTTGCACGGATATGAAATCTCGGACCTTGTGAAAGTTTCTATTTTGGTGAACGAGGAAAATGTCGAGCCTTTGTCGTTCCTGTGCCACCGCAGCGTCGCCGAATCCCGCGGTCGGAAAATCGTCGAGAAACTCAAAGACCTGATTCCGCGGCACCAGTTCAAGATTCCATTGCAGGCCGCAATCGGCGGAAAAATAATCGCGCGCGAAACCATCGCCGCATTCCGCAAAGATGTCACGGCCAAATGCTATGGCGGCGACATCACCCGCAAACGGAAACTCTTGGAGAAACAAAAGGAAGGCAAAAAACGGATGCGCAGTTTCGGCAATGTCGAGATTCCGCAGTCCGCATTCATAAACGCGTTGAAAGTTTGAGAAAGAGGACTAGGATTAGGACTAGGACTGGCATTCGTTATAGCGCCACAGCGCAATAACAGGCTCCACCTAGTCCTAATCCTAGTCCTGGTCCTAACAAAAAAAATGACACAACAATTTTTCTTTTATCCGCATATCTTGGACAACCTGCCGCTGCCGGAGCGGGGCTTCGACACCTGCCGCGATATGGGCGACAAACGGCTGATGCTCTATACGACGGCGCGCGGCGCGAAGACTTTTTTCGTCCGAAAGCGCGTCAAGGGCAAGGATGTCCGGATAGTCCTCGGCAACTATCCCGAGATGTCAATCGACGCCGCGCGCGAGGCAATCGTCGCGACCTTGGCCGCGGTCAAGGCGCCCGCGCCCCTGCATAAAAAGCGCGTCAGATTCGCGCGCGCGGTTTCTGTGTTCTTGGCCGAAAAAATCCGCCGCGTGCCGCCGTCGAAGCAGAAACTCGCGCGCGCTATCGAGAGATTCTACGGGCCGCTCGGCGAGAAATATTTGGGCGACATCCGCGCCGCGGAATTGACCGCGATACACGAAGGCATAGCGAAAAATCACGGCGCCGCGACCGCAAACAGAATGCGCGAGGTCGTCAAATCTATGTTCAATTTCGCGATCGCGAAAAACTGGGCCGCGGAAAATCCGGCGGCGTCCATTGCGACCGCGCCGGAGCATCGCAGAGAAAATAAGCTGACCATGACGGGCCTGCGCAAGATACTCTCGCGGTCGCGCCGCGAAAAAGACCCGATATTGCGCGCGGCGTTTTTGATGCTGATTTACGGATTTATGAAAAAGTCCGAGGTCTTCGCGATGGAGTGGGACGCGCTCGATCTGAAAAATTATTTCTATCGCGCGCATCCGCTGACGGATGCGGCGGCGGTGCTGCTGTCGAATCTGCCGCAGGTCGGGCGGTTCGTATTCCCGAACGGCCGCGTCGACAAGGCCGGCCGGCACGGGCATATCTCGGACCCGCGGGTATCGTGGAATAAAATGGTCGACGCGGCGGGCCTCGCCGGAACGCAGATAAACGATCTGACGAAACTGCTCCGCGGCCAGATGAAATGGTCGAATCATCCCGAAACCCTCCGCGCCAACATGAACGCGGTTTTGGCGAAGCTAGCCTAAAAATATTCCAAGATTTCGGGCCACCGCAATCAGCGGGTCGGTGGAGGAAACATACTCGTTCGATATTGCGACATTCGGGACATTCGGGTCCGGCAAGGGGACGCCCGCGTCCACCACATCGGAAATCGGAATTGTTTTAACTCGGTCTCCGTCCAGCGCAGTCATAACAAATGTTTCGTTATTTTCCACCGCCGCGAGGGCCGCCTCCGCAAATTGCGCCGCCAAGATGCGATCATCGGCCGCAGTATCGCCGGACCTCTGCAAATGCTCCGGGAACTCGGCCTTCGCCGGGATGCCCGCGGCCACGAGGTCGCGAACGATTATCTCGGCGGGCGCGCCCGAACGCCCGCGAATCCGGCATCCCTCCGCGACGAAAATCAGCCCGTGGTCCGTCGGCAAGCCGCCTATGTGTTTGACAAGGTCCGGCAATTTCCACTTTGATTCTGGAATTAAAATCGCCGCCGCGCCCGCCGCAAGCCCGCCGTGCAGGCACAAAAATCCGCTGTCCCTGCCCATCGTCTGAACCACGAACCAGCGGTGGTGGCTCCGCGCGGTCAACAGCAACTGGTCGCCGTATTTCGCCAACTCGTTGACCGCGGTCGCGAATCCTATCGTCCGGCCCGCCAGCGGAATATCCATATCGATGGTCTTCGGAATGCAAATCAGCTGCGTGCTGGCATAGACGGCCGGGTTCGCGTTCGCGAGCGAAATGGACCCGTTGCCGCCGAGTAAAATTATCGCGTCGAGGCGCAGCTTTTCAATCGAGCTTTTCACCTGCTTCTGAAAATCGCCCTTTTTATCGTTGCGATAATTCAGCGCGCGCGGATGCCCGTTGCGCAGAATCGAACCCGAAAGGCGCGCCATTTCCGCGGGCAATGTCTCCGCCGTGAAATCGATAGTGTCAATCGTCGGGCCCGACAGCCCGTCCGTGCCGTCGAGGATGCCGACCACTTTATGCCCGCGCAGGAGCGCCGCCGACGCAATGCGAAATATCACATTGTTCAGCCCGCTGCAATCGCCGCCGGTGGTCATAATGCCGATTTTTTTTCTCATAGTCAGTTCCTTTTTTAGTTTGAGTGCGAGTTTGAGTAGAACTCGAACTCCAACTCAAACTACAAACTTCTTTCCGTCTTCGGCACTTTGCCGTCGAATGTAATCCGGCCGTCGCGAATGTGAATCAGCCGGTTGGTGTATTTCGCGATGTCGAACTCGTGGGTTATCATTACAATCGTGATGCCTTGCTCTTTGTTCAATTGCTGCATCATTTTCAGAATCTCGTGGCCCATTTTGGAGTCTAGGTTTCCGGTCGGCTCGTCCGCGAGAATCAATTTAGGATCGCCCGCAAGGGCCCGCGCAATCGCAACGCGCTGACGCATTCCGCCCGAAAGCTGCGTCGGCAAATAGGATTCGTATTTTTCGAGGCCAACTTGCGCCAGATGCTTTCGCGCCCGCTCGACGCGCTCGTCGTTGGACATTCCGCGATACATCAGCGGCAGCATCACATTGTCAAGCACGCTCCGCTTGGTCAAAAGATTAAAGTTCTGAAAAACAAAGCCGATGTATTCGTTCCGCGCGGTCGCGAGCTCGTCCGGCGTCATACCCGTGGTATCTTGACCATATAGTTCATAGGTGCCGCTGGTCGGAGTATCGAGCGCGCCGATTATATTCATACAGGTGGACTTGCCGGAACCGGACGGGCCCATAATCGAGAGGAACTCGCCCTCTTGGACCGCAAAGGAAATGTCGAACAAGACGCGTTGCGTCCCGCCCGCCTCCAAAGTGAAGTCCTTTACGATTTTATCCAGCCGGATGACATTTTTCATATGGGGATTATAGCATTTTTATAAGTTCAGGCAAAGCAGGATAGCGCGCTCCCTCCTGCCCCCTTGTGGGGCGGGATAGATTTTCTTATCGAGCGAAGCGAGATTAGAAAATCTTGGGTGGGGGTGAACCTTTATAAACAATGCACATACCCCCACCCAGGATTTTCTAGTTTCGCGAGCTTTGCTCGCTCAACAAGAAAATCCGTCCCGCCCCACAAGGGGGCAGGAGGGCGCAGTGCCCGCTATAAGGTTTTTGCCTTTCACAAAATCGATAAATATGATAAAATAGCCAAAGAGAGATGAAGAAAATCGCAATCTTTTTTGCAGTGCTTGTGGGCGCGGGCGGCGTTGCGCGCGCGGATATTCAGGGCGCGCTGACGGGCTTGGCGTCGGGCAACCAGACCAGCTTTCAGAACAACCAGGGCATCGTAAATAATAATCAGTATAACCAAGCTATGAACCCAAATCGTGTGGGTGGTGGTGCCGCAGGCACTGCGGCCACGGCGAACTTTGGAAACTGCGACGCGCTGATGCAAAGATGCGCGGCGGGCCGATGCGGAAACGGCGGCTGCGCGGATATGAATGTGGCCTTCCCGATTGTTCAGGGTTGCGTCGCGGCATCGGCCGAATGCAAGAAGCACGGCGACGCATTGGCGCAATCGGTCGCGGCGCAGATGGTTGCGTCGAGCGTTCAGAAAAACAATGCGGCCAGTGCCCAGCAACAACAGCAAATGGCCGCGCAGAATGCCGCGCAATCGGCGCAACAAATGGAGCAGATGAATCAGCAGATGGCCGCAATGCAGGCGCAGATGGCGCAGCAGCAGCAGGCCAGCCAACAGCAGATGCAGGAAATGATGGCGCAACAGGCCGCGCAACAACAGGCGGCGATGGCGCAGCAGGCGGAATTGATGAAGCAACAGCAAGCATCAGCGCCTAGTTCGCCCCCGGCGGCTTCGCCGGCGGCGGCGATTCCGGCGGCTCCGGTTCAGCAGTCGATTGATAGCGGCGTTTCGGCGGATGCTATTGCGAGGAATCAGATTGTGGGCCAGGTATTGAGTTCGCTCGACGGAGTGGATGCTTCGATAAAGAATCTGGATCAAACCGTGCGCGATGTTTTGAACTATGCGAAATGCGATTACAACGCGAACAGCTGCGAGGGGCCGCGGCGCGTGGCGGCGTTCCGTAAAAAGGCGCAGAACTTTTTCGAGCCGTATGACGGAGTTTTGGATGCGCTGGAAAACTCGCTCTATACGGCGATGGCGGCGGGCATAGATGTCTCGGATATTTATATGATGCTGACCAACTCCTGCACGCAGTGGGGGAAGTATTTGTGCAATTACAAGAACGATAATCCGATGATGTATTGCAAATCAAAGACCGGAGTGCAACAAGAAACCACCGGGCAAATCTATCGAAACACTGAGACCAACAAAGTTACAGGCGATGATAGAAAGACCGAAATGTATACTTTGACCGGAACAAATAATGCAAGGGAGAATTGCGTATCAGCAAAAACTGATGTCTATCAATATCAGGTCCAAAACCCTAACTGCAATTTCGTAGAACTTTACCGCAATGACCAGCGCGACGAAGTTCAGCAGAATTATATTCTCGCAAATAGCGATGATGCGACCAATATAAGAATGTCTTGTATGAGCGACGGGCTTTTGCAAAGCGGAATATTTGCGCGCCGCGGCCGCCAGAAGTCAAAGGACTTTGACATCGACGCGCTCGAAATCGTCATCAACCAGGAAGAGCCGAGAAACTCGACCGGGGCTGTTGGAAAAACATATTGCTCTATTGATGGCAGATTAGATGATGCGATAATCAATTTGCAGACTATGTTGAGCAAGAAGAAATATACCAACATCGTAGGAACCGCGACGCCAGATGCAACATCAGGGCTGACCGGTTTCAGTGGCAATAAAGATTGTTGGGATACTAACAGCGGTTGTTTTGCATATCAAGATTATGCGATGTGCTCGACGCATGTCTACAATATCGGATTAGAAAACAACGATAAAACGGATACTCCGGCGTCGGGATTGACCGACGAAAATCGCAAGAAAATGAATGAAATAATCGCCTTGAAATCGACCGTTATCGCCCAGCAGTTGAAAAAACAAAAAGACTATCTGGCATCTATTGTCAAACAAATCAAGACGCAGATGCAAAAGGCGGTCCTCGCGGCCAAGGCCGAGGCGGCGGGAGCGAAGTCCGGAAACAACAGTTCGTCAAGCGCGGCAAGCGCAGTCGATTGCGGCGGCAAGCGTGGCCAGGATTTAATCTCGTGCATTTCCAACGCGCGGTCCGCGTTGCAGTCTATGTCGTCGACCGACTTCGGCAAGGCGTGCAACAGCATAAAGCTTGCGCTCAACAGCGCGGGGATTCCGCCTGATCAATTGATCTGGAAAGAGAGCTCAACAGACACAGGCATCGCCCTTTGCGCAGACACATCACAAGGCAAGCGGCAGATTCAGATGTCATTGATTGACAAGGGCGTAACGGATTTATCTAACAAAGAACGCGCTGCTTCCATGCCACCTTACCGCTATCCCTGAATGTAATAGCAGAGATTACTCATACCATTCCCTGCGAAGCGCGACGGGCATTCCGCGCGGTGTTCCCCTCCTTTGGAGGGGTGCCCGGCGAAGCCGGGCGGGGTGGTGGCGAAGAACGGCACTGATTAAACCAAAACAAACGATTGCAAAGCAATCGTTTGTCATTCCCGCGTAGGCGGGAATAGGGCTTTTAACTTTATAACGAAAAACTTGTTTCACGGACAAATGTAAGTGGATAAGCAAGTAGTGTCTGAATGTAAGATTTAGAACCCTATTCCCGCTTTCGCGGGAATGACAAAAAATCTTTTGGGTCTGCGACCCCAAGATTTTTTGTTTTGATTTTGTCAGTGCAAATGTGAAACACCACCCCGCCCCTGCTTCGCAGGGGCACCCCTCCAAAGGAGGGGAACACCGTGCGGAATGCCCGTTTTTATTTATCACGCTTCTTTCTAAATGCAAACAACAATCCCGCGCACACCAACAAAATAATCCCCATCATTCCATTCAATCCAATGCGACGATAAATCGAAACCCGATGCGGGGGGATGCGCGCGTCGAGGAAACCAACGATGCCCGGGTCCAACTTCGACAACACTCGGCCCGCTCCGTCAATTACCGCCGACGGGCCGGAATTGTTCGCGAACACAACCGGCAGGCCCGTCTCTATCGCCGCGCGCCGCGCCATATCAAGGTGCTGGGCCGCGCCGACGCCCGCTATCCAATTGTCATTCGTGATGTTCAATATAAACTCCGGGCGACCGGCAACCGCATCCGACCACGCGCTTTCATAGCAAATCAGCGGCGCAAATCTTGCGATATTTCTCGGACCTGCGCCGCGCGAAAAGTTCGCGGCGCTCGGTATCAAATCTCCCAGCAATTTTTCTTCGGCAAACGGAACAAGGCGGCGCTTGAAATATTTATCCACGATGCGCCCCGTCGGACCGACATAAAGCGCCGCGTTGTAATGCCGCTCGCCGTCTCTGAAAACCGCGCCGGTCAGCAAGGCGCCCCCCGGCGCCGGAAACACCGCGGTAATATCGACGGAATGCGGCCACGCGGTCTCGGGCCAGACGACAAGGTCCGGCAGAAAATCCCGGTCGACCGACAGGCCGTTCAGTCGCGCGATGTTCATTGCGGAGAGTGATTTGTCTTGTTTTTCTTCGGCCGTGAACGCGGGTTGAACAAGTCGGATGTGTCCGCCGCCCCCGGTCCAGTCGTTCGCGCGGGGGAGAGTCCAGAGGACGATTAGAGGAAGGAAGAATAAAA
>JAISGC010000107.1 GCA_031263295.1 Rickettsiales bacterium | reverse complement strand
AGAATAAGAGAATAAGAGAATAAGAGAATGGAACTTGTCAAAAGGTTTTTGCATAAAATAAAAGCGGCACGCATATTGCGCGCTCCATTCTCTTATTCTCTTATTCTCTTATTCTCTTTCTTTATGGCGGCGTGCCAGCCAAAGCAGAGCAAGTTCGATGTCGTCGAGGTTGTCGACCAATTGGTCATAGACGAGCACTCGGTTCCGATTTATCCGCGAAAGGCCGCGCTGACCACCGACACCGCGCGGCGCTTTTCGCTGGAACTGCCGCGGCGGTGCCGCGTAGACTGGGACAACCAGAATGTCTTTTCCGTCGTGCCCGAGGAAGAGGTCTCGATGGCGAGGCTCGACGCCGGGGATCCCTTGCCCGCGTTCAATGTCAAAGACTATAAGTTCGAGAAAAAGACAATCGTCGCGGCCTTGGAATCATTGCTCGAAGGGACCGACATATCGGTTGTCGCCGAGCAGGATATTCCCGACAAATTATCGGCCGACATAAAGTCCGGCTCGTTGGAAGACGCGCTGGAACTCTTGGCGAAGATGGCCCGCGTTTATTATTACTTCGACGAGGACGGAAACGAATTGCGCCTGACCGGGAACGCGCGGTGGCTGGTTCATATGCCCAAAGACGAAATCGTCGTGATGGCGCTTATCGACGCGCTCCACGGCGCGAACCTGAACAATATGCTGATAAACTGGGAGGACAAGACGCTTGCCTTCGACGGGAACTATCAGACCGAAAAGGAAGTGCGCCGCGTGATTTCCGACATAGGCGGGCGCAGCCATTTAATCGCCTATGACATGGATGTCTATCGCGTTTATCCGCGCACCGAAAATCCGATTGTATGGATGAATATGCTGCCCGCGTTCGGCGGCAAGAATGTCAAGATGTCGGTGCCGGGCGTCATAGGCCGGGCGCTGGTCGTGTCGCCCGAAATCAACACCAAGACCTTGCAGTCGTTTCTGGCGCAGCAGGCTAATCTAGTTCTTATATCGCAGGGCACATTCGTCATTCCGAACAACTGGTCGTCGCGGTTCGATATAGGTCAATGCACCAAGGAAGAGCGGCTCGAAACCGATTTAATCGTCGGCGCCAAGGGGCGCTATGGAGATTACGGCGGATATACCAAGGTCGATTCGCGGATTGTTTTGCGCACGCGGCAGGGCGAGATTGCGAACTTTTCCGTGCCCGCATCGGCCGGCGACAACATCGTCATAATCGGAATCCCGACGCATGCGTTTATCCAGGATGCCGAGACCACGATTTCGCCGTTCGCGGAACTGGTCGTTTTTCTGTCGCCGAAAGTTGTTTCCGTCGTGCCGACCGAGGCCGGGGCGGAGCCGCTCGCGGGGGATGATTTGCGCGAATGGCTGGACGAATAGGTGTTTAATTGCAAATTATCAGAGGGGCCATTCGGCCCCTCTTCAATTTGCAATTGGCGAGTTTTATCAAAACTCGCCCCACCAGGCAGTGCGTTATTTGGAAACTATCATTCCGTTTTTTATTGTGATGGCGCGGTCGGCGCGGGCCGCGAGATTCATATCGTGCGTGACAAAAAGCATCGCCGTTCCGGTTTCGCGAACAATCTTGAACAGAAGGTCGAAAACTATTTTCGCATGGACTGGGTCCAAGGAACCGGTCGGCTCGTCCGCCAGAATAATATCTGGATTGTTCGCGAGGGCGCGCGCGACCGCGACGCGCTGCTGCTCGCCGCCGGACAATGCAGACGGCAGGTGTTGCGCGCGCGCCGACATATTCACCATCTTCAATAATTTCATCGCCGTTTTTTCCGCGGCCTTCGCGTCGCCGCCCGTCGTCATAATCGGCATCGCGACATTTTCAAGCGCCGAGAAATCCGACAGCAGGTTGTTCCTTTGATAGACGAATCCGATTTTATTCCGGCGGACCAGAGTGCGCTCGGATTCGGACAATTTCTGCGCCGCGGTTCCGGCAATCAGAATCTGACCGCGCGTCGGCCGGTCGAGCAGCCCGACGCATTGGAGCAGGGTGGTCTTGCCGCAGCCCGACGGCCCGACCAAGGCCAGAATCTCGCCGCGGCGCAAATCGAATCCGCCGCCGCGCAGAATCGCCAAAGGCTGGCCGTTGCCGTCGATAAAAGTCTTGCCGACATCGCGAGCCGACAAGACCATTTTCTTGTCCGATATTTTCGATAAAGATTTCAGTATGCCAGTCATTATTATGCTTTCTTTTTTATAATCGCCATTCAAGCCGCAACTGCGCAAGGAAGCGGAGCGGCGCGTCGCCGCTACTCATAGCGAAGGACCTCAACTGGGTCGGTCTTCGACGCTTTCCACGCCGGATACAATGTCGCGAGGAACGCCAATAAAATTGCGACCGAAGCTATGCCGATAACCGAGGCGGGATTTATCTCGCTCGGCAATTCCGATAAATAATACATCTCGGCCGGGAATAGATCGCGGCCCGTCAGAGTTTGGAAAAACTGACGGATAGGTTCTATGTTCGACGCAATCAGAATGCCGAGGCCGGTTCCGAAGACCGCGCCTATCGCGCCTATCGTCGTCCCCGACAGAATAAATATTTTCATAACCGATTTCCGCGCCAGGCCGAAGGTGCGGAAGATTGCTATGTCGCGGCCCTTGTCTTTAACGAGCATCACCAAGGACGAGACTATATTGAACGCGGCGACGATTATTATCAGCATCAGAATTAAAAACATAACATTGGATTCCACCTGCAAGGCGCCGACAAAGCCCTTGTTCAATTCGCGCCAGTCGCGGACGATAAATCCGTCCGGCACGGCGGCGAGAACCGCGCGCTTGATTGCGTCGGTGTCGCCGGGATTGCGCAAAAATATATCTATGTGCGTCGCCGCGTTGTCGAGTTTCAAGTATTTCTGCGCGGCGCCGAGCGGCATAAATATATAGCCCGAATCGTATTCATACATTCCCATAAAAAATGTTGACGCTATATTATATGACATAATCCGCGGCATAGTTCCGAATGCGGTCGGGGTTCCGCCGTTCGCCGAAATCAACGAGACCGAATCGCCCAGCGTCGCGCGGAGGTTCCGCGACAAACTCGCGCCCATAACGACATCGTTTCCGCCGATTTTATCCAAGCCCGCGCCGAAGATTTTTGTTCCGTTGCCGATTTTTTTCGCCAAGTCCGACATCCTGATTCCGCGAAGCATAGCGCCCGAATTGCGACCCGAAGCGGACGCCATAACCTGGCCCTCCACGACCGGGACTATGCCGTATGATGCGGAGGCGACCGCCGTATTGTCGGAAAGTTTTTTTATCAGGAAATCGAAATCCCGTATCGCGCCGTCCTGGTGATAAATCACAATGTGGCCGTTCATTCCGACTATGCGCGAAAGCAAGATATTGTGGAAGCCGCCCATAACCGACATCACCACAATCAATGTCGCGACGCCGAGCATAATTCCCAATAAAGACACCCATGAAATCACGCCGCCGAACCCGCGCTTTTTCGCGCGCATAAATCTCCAAGCAACTTTGCGTTCCAATTTACTAAACATCAGTTCGCCTTCAATTTAACTTCGTCTATCATTTTGCGGTCGACCCCGTCGAGTTTTGTCGGCTCGAATCCGGGCGTCATAATGGCCGCCTCCGGGTCTTCGGATATTACCTCTATATGTTCGCCCGACTGCGGAAGCTCCAACTCGACCGATTCGTCATATGCGACGCCATAGCTTTTCGACTGATACTTTCCGGCCAGATGCTCGGGCAGTCTGATATAGTCCGTCGGCTTGTATCCGTCGCTGGTCAGTTTTTTCTGCGACGGCGAGGACAAGTCGTATCCGGTCGTCTGGTAAATCGGCTTGATAAAGTTCGCGGGCGCGCGGGTTTTAATCATAGGAAGCCGGACGCCGTTCAGCTGCATTATCTGCAAGGCGCGCTCGTTTTCTCCGTTCGGACGCAGGCGCACCAATCCGTCGAGGCCGTTGTATCCGCTCGGGTCCAGCAGATACGCGCCCGCCGGTTTCGAGCCCGACAGCGCCTTTATCGCCAGCATCGCCGCGTCGTATCCGATTGAGTTGAACCGGTTCGGTTTTTCGCCCTCTATCTCGGCGTATAATTTCGCAAAGCCGTCCGATATGCGGGGCAATGCCGCGTATTCTCCGCCCGCCAGGGCCGCATCGCGATATGCGACATCCGTATCCCAAAGCGCGCTGCCATAGAACGAGACCTTGGCCGCGGACACATCGTAATAGCGCAGATACGCGGCTATGGTTTTGGAATCCATCGCGGTTCCGAGCATCAGGACCGCGTCGTAGGGCGGGTCGCCGAGCGCGTCTTTTTTATTCAGGTCTTCCAGTTGCGAGCGCACGGATTCCTTTTCCGCGCCCGTCAGTTTCTGGCTGATAAGGACATCGGACAATATCTCTTTGGCGTGCGTCAGGTTTGAGATTCGCGGCTCGGACAGGGAGACCTCTTCGGCCAGATGCTTCATTTTTTCCGAGTTCTGCTCCTCATACATATAAAGCCCGGCCAGTTTGACCCCGTAGATATGCGCCGATTCAACCGCGTTGTTCGCAAGCATCCATCCCGTCGGAGAATCGGGCGCCAGAATCAAAAGCGATTTTTTCTCTTCCGCGGCAATCTGCTTGACCACCGCCTCGGCCGCCTGGTTCGGCAAAAGGGCGAGAGTGAAGATTCCGCCGCCCAATGCGCTTTTCGCCGATGTGAAGGCCAGCGCGGGCAAGTCGGCGGGCTTTCTGTCTTTGAGCATTTCCGCGTCGTCCGCGAACAGCGGGCCGATTATAAGGTTCGGCTTGTTCGCGACGACCATATCGATGACCGCGCGCTTTTGCTCGTCGGCGCCGGACAAATCGTGGAACGAGACCATTATGTTTTTCGGCTGCTTTTGGAAAAAGGCGATTTCTATCGCGTGCTGTATTCCGGCGCCGAGATTTCCGTTCGCGCCCGACAGCGGCAAGAGCACCGCGACCGTGCGAAGCTCGTTCGCGTCTGTTTCGGGCGTCATTCCGTATTCCGACGGGTCGGACTCCATCGTATCCGGGGCCGCGACCGGCCCGCTGCCCCACTGGCCGCCCCATTCGCCGTCGAGACCGCCGCCGCAGGATGCAACCAAGCCGGCCAATAACAAAGCGCGTAATTTCTTGAACATTGAAACTTCCTTATTTTTCCGGTATTATACTCAAAAGGCGCGGATGATGCAAACCGGATTATATATTGTTGGAACGCCCATCGGAAATATGGGCGATATGTCCGCGCGGGCGGCGGCGGCGCTGGCCGCGGCGGATGTCGTCCTGTGCGAAGACACGCGCGTGTCGGCGAAAATCGCGCCGCGCGCGAAGCTGGCGGTCTATGCCGATTACAACGAGCGGGAAAAGACGCATGGTATTATTGAAAAGATTGCCGCGGGCGCGGCGGTCGCTTTGATAACCGATTCCGGAATGCCGGGCATATCCGACCCGGGATTTCGTTTGGTTCGCGCGGCCAGGGATGCGGGCCAGCCCGTGTTTGTCGTGCCGGGGCCGACGGCGTTCGCGAGCGCGCTGGTGCTGTCGGGATTTCCGACCGACAGATTTTCTTTTCTCGGATTTTTTAAGAACGAAGCGGCGCTGCGGGAAGACAATCGCCTGCGGCATACTCTTATATATTATGAGTCGCCGAACCGGGTCGCGGAGACATTGGCCGCGTTTGCGCGCGTTATGCCCGAACGACGGGTTGCTGTGGTTCGCGAAATCACGAAATTGCACGAGGAGACAATCATAGGCTATCCGGCGGATTTGGCCGGGCGGTCGTTCAAGGGCGAAATCGTCCTGGTCGTCGAGCCCGCGCCCGAGATAAAAATGACCGATTCCGAAATTGCCGAAGTAGTCGGCGAGGTCGTCGGAACAACCAAAGACCGGGCCGCGGAAATTGCCAAAAGGACCGGGATTTCGCGGGCGGCCGCTTACAAAATGGCGTTGAAAAAATGATAAGATTTATGGGAAGTTTCGATAGGGTCCGGGATCTGCCGAAGCATGGGGGCGCGCGAGAATATGCATTCGTCGGGCGGTCGAATGTCGGGAAATCTTCGCTGATAAACGCGGTCCTCGGCGAAGCGGTCGCGCGAGTGTCCAATACCCCCGGGCGGACGCGGCAACTGAACCTGTTTAATGTCGATGACAAAATCTGGATTATGGATCTGCCCGGATACGGCTATGCCAAGGCGTCGAAGGCCGAGCAAATCGAGTGGCTGAAACGATTGGAGGAATATCTGACGACGCGGGCGGAATTGAAGCTGCTGTTCATTTTGATTGATTCGCGGCACGGAATAAAGGACTCGGATAAAATCGTCATAGACTTTTGCCGCGCGGAGGGCGTGCCGTTTCAACTTGTTTATACCAAGTCGGATAAGAAGGGCGCCGCCGCACCGACTGACGCGATTCTCACCAGCGCTGAGAAAAAAATCGGAATCGAGAGGGTCAAATGCTTGCTTCGATAAACGACCCGACAATGATGATAAAAACGCTCGCATCCTTGATTGGCAAGGACGGGACGGATTTAGTCTTTGTTCCGACGCGGCGTGCGGGCAGGGCGTTGGAGCGGGAAGTCGCGGCCCTGAACGGGGGCGCGGCTTTGATGCCGAAAATCGTCGGCCTCGGCGAATCGGACGAGGAGGCGGACACGGACCCCGTCGAGCGAAAGATTGCAATGGCGCGATTGGTTCAGGCGGCGGGCGATGCGGTCGGCGCGCCGACCGGATTCGCCGGGGCGCTGGATGTCGCGGGCGAGTTGCTGACATTGTCGGACTATTTGGAGAACGCGGGCGTCGATGCGGCGGCCGTCGATTGGACGGCGATTGTGCCCGATGCGCGGAAGGCTGCGTTTTTGGAATGTCTTAAATCGGCCGATTTCGGGCGATCGATGGCGCGCGCGCGCAATGCATCGATTGTCGGCTGGATTGATAAAATATCGCAATACGACCGGGTTTTTCTGGTCGGCTCCACCGGGTCGGTCGCCGCCACGCGAGACCTTATGGAGGCTATTGCCGCCGCGCCGAACGGGATGGTTATTTTGCTTGGCTTGGTCGAGGGGGCGGACGACATCGGACGGACCGATCCTTATTGGAGCATCAAACAGGTGTCGGGCATCAGTGACGAGGTGTTCGCTTCGCTCGCCGATGTTGACCTGGGTCCCGCGGTCAAGCCGCGGGATGACACCAAGATAAAGTTTTTTAACAAATGTTTTGCGAATGATTTGTCGGGCGAAAAATTGCCGGGCCCCGATTGGGTGCGGCGCGTCGATTGCGCGACCGAGGACGAGGAGGCGAATGCCGCGATGCTGATTGCGGCGGCGGCGCGCGCGCGAAACGAATCGGTCATTATAATAACGCCCGATGCGGCGGGCGGCCAAAGGCTGACCATCGCGGCCGAACGATTCGGCCTTGCCGTCGACAGCTCGGGCGGCGTTCCGATGTCGCAGACCGCGGCCGGGCGATTGGCCCTGCGGCGGCTTGATTTCTTGGTCGGCGGGGAAAATGCCGAAGTAGTCGCCGCGGACATAGAATTGCTCGGCGGGCGGATTCCAAAGGACTGGAAAGAATGCTTGGCGCCGATTGCGGAGGCCGCGGACCTGGTTGCGGCAATCGAAAAGTATAATCTGGACATTGCGGATGCGGCCGAAATCGCGCGGAGGGAACTTGCCAAAATATCCGTGCGGCCGCCCGAATCGGATTTCGATGTCGCGATACTCGGCACGGCCGAGGCGCGGATGATGACCGCCGACTGCGTGATTCTGACGGGCCTCAACGAGGGGATGTTTCCGGGCATGGGCTGGACGCACTCGTGGCTGCCGCGCGGGGTGGCCGAAAAAATCGGGCTGCCGTCCGCGGATTCCAAGGTGTCATTGCAGGCCTTGGACTTTATGACGCTTTCGTGCAACCGCAATGTATGGTGGCTGCGGTCCAAAATGGCGGGCGGAAGCGAGACGACGCAATCGCGATTCCTGTCCCGCGTCGAGGCAATGTGCTTTGCTTCGCAAAGCGAGGTTGACCTGGGTCCCGCGGTCAAGCCGCGGGATGACAATGTTTTATCCGCGCTGCGCGCGGCGGACGATTTGCCGCTTGAACCGATTTCAACCGCGCATTTCTCCGCGCCATACGACGGGGATTTTTACGCGACCTGGATTGAAGACCTTCTTCATAATCCCTATCAATTTTACGCCAAGCATATTCTGAATCTCCGGCGCGGGCGGGACCCTGGCGAAGATCCCGACGCGAGGGATTTTGGAAATCTGGTGCACAGCACTATTGAGCAATGTGGGGGCGAGCCGCCCCGGGCAATCGATATTGAAAACAAACTGCTGGCCGCCGCCGAGAAAATCGTCGCGAAGGATTCGGTCTTGTTTCGATTCTGGCGGAATCGATTCGGCGATATTGCGGCGGCGGTCGCGAAATATCTGGCCTCGGGGCCGGGCGAAAACGAAAAGCAGATTGATATGAATTGGGGCGGGCGTCGAATCCTCGCGCGCGCGGACCGGATAGACAAGGGCGGGCGCCGCGTCGTCGACTATAAAACCGGGGCCGCGCCGGGGCCGTCGAAGCTCGGCATAAAGTCCAAGGATGGATTCGCTATGATGCCGCAATTGCCGTTGGAGGCGATGATGCTCGGCGTCGCGAATCCCGAAATGGCGTTTTTGCAAATGCCGCGCGGCCGCGTCGAGTTGGTTGAATACGATGCGGCCCGGACCGCGGCGGCAATCGAGGCCGTGCGGCGTACTTTGGTCTGGTCCTTGGAAACCAAGGATTGGAGGCGACCCGACCATCCGCTGGACGACAAATACAAAGAGTTCGACGATCTTTCAAGGAGCGCATTATGATAATTTTCGGAATCGATCCGGGGCTGATTCATACGGGCTGGGCTGTTATAGAGTCCAAGGGCCACGAGCGGCGCTATATCGCCTCGGGCGTTATTTTGCCGCCGGTTAAAAAGCCGCTGGCCGACAGGCTCGCATTCATATTCAACGGGCTCGGCGAACTGCTCGAAGAATACAAGCCCGGCGAATGCTCGATTGAAATAACATTTGTGAATAATAATCCGACTTCTACTTTGCTGTTGGGGCATGCGCGCGCGGCGGCGATTCTCGCGGTCGCAGTGCGCGGCATTCCGGTTTTCGAGTATGAGCCGACGATAATCAAAAAGGCCATTGCCGCGACGGGCCGCGCCGACAAGGCCCAGGTCGACGCGATGGTGCGCGTGCTCTTGCCCGCGGCCCGGCCGAAAACCGCCGACGAATCGGACGCGCTGGCCATCGCGCTCGCCCATTCCAACACCAGCCGCTATTTCTGACTTTATCTTTTTATGCAAATAAGGTATAATTCCTTTGTCGCGGGGATTGTCTCGCGGTCTGGCTTTACAACCAGTTTTCAAGCGTCCGAAGGGACGATAAATGCTCCAACCGCCGGTTGGAGCGTGGCGAATATATTGAATAAACCGCGCAATTCTTGAAATTGTTGTAAAGCTCCAACCACCCTTCTTCGCGGCTGCGCCGCTTCGGGTGGCAAGCCGCCGTCAAAACGGCGGGCATTATAAGGAGCGGATTATGAAGTTTTTGTTTTTTGCGTTTTTATTCGCCGCGGCGATTGGCGACGCGTTCGCGGACGAATGCTCGGGAAACTATCGTATAGGAGAAAGTGTTTATGTGTATGGGGCGGATTATCCGAACATAAGCAGATGCTATTTGCGTAGAGTGGAGCGGAAAGATGTATATCAAGATGTCTGCAACGATGCCTATCCCGAGTTTCTCCCCGCCGGCGCCGTCGGCGAGCATTCCAGGGTTTCCAGCCTGAGATGCTGGGAAATCAAATGCGAGAAGAAAGATAATTATTTTCCCGGCCGGATTGCGGCGGACGGGACTCGCGATTCCATAACCATCCGATACGACCAATGCGGCGCATGCCCGGCCAAGGAGGAGGTATCCATGGATTTCACCGACCCGTCAAAGATTGTGATTATGGTGAAGACGAAGTAGCGGCCCGGCCCGGCCTTCGCCCTGCGGGCTTCGGCGGGCACTCGATTTTCAATCCTCGCTTCGCTCGGTGAAAATCGGTGGCTTGCCACCCGAAGCGCCGAAGGCGCGAAGGGTGGTGCCGGAAATAGGATTCGAACCTACGACCCCCTCATTACGAATGAGATGCTCTACCAGCTGAGCTATTCCGGCGCGGGTTGCATTATAGTTTGGCAATGCTGAAAAATCAAGCGGGGCGTTTATCCGGCGCAGTGCCCGTCTTCGCCACCACCCCGGCCGCCTTCGGGTCTGCGACCCTTCGGCGGCCACCCCTCCAAAGGAGGGGAAAACCGCGCATCGCGCCCGTCGCGTTTAATCCCTTTACAAAAAAATCTCTATCAATTATAATAATTGGCGAACCAGCCGGGAAGCTGCGTTCGGGATGTGATAATCCCATATTAGGCGGCGGGCTTTTTCCGCCGTTATCCGCGCATAAACTCTCACTGCCGCGGCAGTGTTTTTTTATGCTCTGGCTTCGCCTTCGGCTACGCCGGGCTTACGCCAGATTTCCCTGCTATGGTCGGGGGGCCGTTCGCGAGAAATCCGAACGGAGTCATTCCTAATATGATTTATCAACCCGCCCGACCGCTTGCTTTCCGGCAATCAAAACAGGGAGAAAAAAATGAACAAAATGTTATGCGCAATCGCTCTGTTCCTTGCGATGCAAGGAGCGGACGCCGCGAAGATGTGTGTCAGGAACTTGAATCCATCCAGCAAGTGGCTGGCAAACAGTACGGCCGGTTTGTGGGCGAATGGGCCGGGATGCACGGCCGGCTCTTTTGGCAATGGCGTCGAGACCACCACTGAAACAAACATAAACAATTTTTGCGGCGGCAATATCCGCCTTCACGGAATAGCGAAATCCGTGTATGCATATGATGCCCTATTCAACGATGTCAATACCATCGATTCCATTGCAGCGAATACCGATCAATCAAAAAACGGATGTTTCTGCAAAATAAAATATCCGTTCGAATCGAACTGGATACCTCTGCCGGGATTGCAGGGCGCCACGACCGGAGAATGCGCCGGGTATTGCGCGAACAGTTCGCGGTTCAACTGGATGCAGAAGATGATTACGAGGGGCGGGAAGGATTGAGGAATAATTTTCCACTGCCTGGTCTGCCGATTCTTTTTATTTTCTCCGGGGCTTCGCCCCATCGAAAATAAAAAGGGTGCGTTTCATCGAAACGCACCCCACCGCGCTGTCCCTAGGCCGCGGCGGTAAATACTTTCTGGACATCGTCGTTGTCGTCCAAGGCATCGACCAGCTTTTCCAGTTTGGCGCCGGTCTCGTCGTCCACCTCGACCGGATTGTTTGGCAGCCATTCGAGGCCCGCTTCGTCCGGCTCGCCGAGTTTCGATTCCAGCGCTTTTTGCACCGCCGGAAACGATTCGGGTTTCGTATAAACTATATATCCGTCGTCTTCGACCGAAAGATCGTCCGCGTCGGCCTCCATAATTATTTCGGTCATTGCGTCCGCGTTCGCCGCGGCCGAAAGCGGATAGTAAATCGCGCCGACCTGGCGGAACATAAACACGACGCTGCCCATTTCGCCGAGGTTGCCGCCGTTCTTTGCGAATATAGATTTGATTTCCGGGGCCGTGCGGCGGAGGTTGTCGGTCATAGCCTCTACTATAATAGGAACCCCGCCCGGGCCGTAGCCTTCATAGCGCGGATTGTCGAATGTCTCGGCGTTCGCGCCCTGGGATTTGTCAATCGCGCGCTTTATATTGTCGTTCGGCATCGAAGATTTCCGCGCGTTCAATATGGCCAAGCGGAGCCGCGCGTTGTTGTCCGGGCTCGGGTCGCCGAGTTTGGCCGCCATGGTTATTTCGCGCGCGAGCTTGGTAAAGTTGGCCGATCGCGCCGCGTCTTTCGCAGCCTTTGCATGCTTTGTTGTTGCCCATTTCGAGTGTCCAGACATATTGATATACCTTTGCTTTTCGTTTATAATCAACCAATAAAGGATAGCAATATGTTTGGCAAATTGCAAGGCGGGGTGGATTTTATCGGCGGAAATTACGCCATAATTATGGCGAACGGGGTCGGCTTTAAGGTTTTATTGGCCGCGAATGTTCTGGGGCGCCTGCGCGAGGGCGCGGAGACCTCTTTATGGATTGAAACAATCGTGCGCGAGGATGCGATAATTCTGGTCGGCTTCGAGACAATCAATGACCAGGAGTTATTCGGCAAACTTATCGGGGTTTCCGGCGTCGGCGCGAAAGTCGCGCTCGCGATTATGGGGACATTCAAGAGCGAGGTCTTGCGCGCGGCAATCGCCACCGGCGACATCAAGACCCTGACCGAGGCGCCGGGCGTCGGAAAGAAAGTCGCCGAGAAAATCATAGTCGAATTGCGCGGCAATGTGGAGGCGGTTTTGTCTGGCGGCGGCGGAGACGATGCGGTTCAAGACGCGTTGTCGGCGCTCGAAACCTTGGGATACCGTCGCGCCGACTGCGTGGAGCTGGTGCAGGGGCTGGCCGCCGAGGACGATACCGCCCAGTCCTTGATTACAAAGGCGTTGAAGGAAATAGGAGCGAAAAAATGAATAAAGAATAAATATATGCGTTTTGGCACGCCCGCATTTATTTATTCTTTATTCATTATTCTTTATTCATTAAAAGTCATGAGCGCAAGCGATACTATCTTTGCATTGTCTTCCGGCGCGGGAAAGGCCGGGGTCGCGGTTATTCGGGTGTCGGGGCCGGATGCGCAATTGGCGGCGGGCGACGGGTTGGAGCCGCGGGTCGCGACGCTTCGCAATTTTTATAACATAGATAATTTGGTCGCCGTTTGGTTTCCCGCGCCGAAGAGCTTTACGGGCGAGGATGTTTTGGAGCTTTATTGCCATGGCGGGCAGGCGGTCGTCGCGGCGATATTTGACAGGCTGCGCGGCTTCGGATTTCGGATGGCCGAGCGGGGCGAGTTCGCCAGGCGAGCGTTCGACAACGGCAAGATGGACTTGGTCGAAATTGATTCTATGCGGGCGCTTATCGACGCGCGGACCGAAAAGCAGCGCGCGCGCGCCTTGTCCGCTATGACCGGCGCGGATTCCGAAGTCTATATGAAGTGGCGCGACGATATGGTTCGATTGTCCGCGCTGGCGGCGGCGCGGATGGATTATCCGTCGGACGATTTGCCCGCGGACATCGATGCGCAAATTGCGGGCGGGATTGAAAAATTATCGATGGCGATTGGCGCGGCGCTCGCGTCCCCGGCGCACAAAATAGAATCGGGATTTTCCGTCGTCTTGGCCGGGCCGGTCAATGCCGGAAAGTCTTCATTGTTCAATGCGATTTTGGGGTCGGCGCGCGCGATAGTCTCGGACATTCCGGGAACCACGCGCGATGTTGTTTCGGCGGAATTGGACATCGGCGGATTTTTGGTGCGGTTGTCCGATACGGCGGGGCTTCGCGAATCGGAGGACGAGATAGAAAAGATTGGAATCGGGCGCGCGCGCGATGCGATGGCGGATGCGGATGTCGTTTTGCAAGTTTGCGAGAAAATTAGCAATGAGCAATGCGCAACCCGCAATGGGATCGTTGTTGTGAATAAATGTGATTTAGTGAAGCACCACCCCGCCGCCTTCGGCGGCACCCCTCCAAAGGAGGGGAACACCTGTATTCGCGTTTCAGCTAAAACAGGCGAGGGCGTTAAAGAGTTGGTTGATTTAATTCGGGCGAGAATCGAAAAAATAGCCGCGGATGCGGAGGGGGATTTGGTTATCGGCGAACGGGCGCGGGGCGCCCTGTCGCAGGCCGTCGCGGAATTAAAGACGGCGGGGACCGCAGGCCCCGATTTGCAAGCCGAACACATCGCGGCCGCGGCCGATGAAATCGGTCGCATCCTTGGAATCATAGGATCAGACGAGATTTACGATTCAGTGTTCGGGCAATTATGTCTGGGGAAGTAATGAGGCAGGAACTATACGATTTTCTTAAAACCGACTTGCAATTCGTCAAGGGCGTGGGGCCGGTTTTGGCCGGGCGCTTCGACGAGTTCCTGGGCGGCCGGCGCATCTTGGATTTTCTGCTTCACATTCCGCGGGCCGTCAAATCGCGGCCGCCGGTCGAATCGGTTCTGGACGCGACCGCGGGCGACATCATAACGATTCCGCTCGAAATCCGGCAGATTAAAAAGGGCGTGAAATTGAAGTCCGGCCGCTGGGCGCCGACGCAGGTTTTCGGATACGACAAACTGGGCGGGCAGGTGGTCATCCAATTTTTCGGCCAGACATATTTGGACTATTGGCTGGAAAAATTGCCGGTCGGGGATTGGCGGATGGTGTCGGGGAAATTGGAGCCGTTCGGCGAAAGGTTCACGATAACGCATCCCGATTTTATAGAGCCCTTGGCGACTGCGGCGCGGATTCCTTCATTGCAGGCGATTTATCCATTGGGCGCGGGACTGACGCAGAAAATTATGGCGAGCGTGCGCGACCAGATTTTCGCGAGCCCGTTGATTGCGAATGCGGAAATGCCGATTATCGATTTATTAAAGGCGGCGCATTACGCCGAATCGGACGACGACCTGGCGCCGTCCAACGAGACCATTCAGAGGTTGGCGTATGACGAACTTTTCGCATCGCAGCTTGCGATTGCGACGACGCGAAAGAATAGGGACCAGGGGCAGGCGGCGCGCCCAGCGAAGACGCGCGTTGCGAACTTTTCGGACAAATTGCGCCTGCCTTTCGAACTGACCGCGTCGCAAAAGCGGACGATTGAAGAAATTAAAAACGATATGGCCGGGGCCCGACCGATGATGCGATTGGTTCAGGGCGATGTCGGATCGGGTAAGACGATAGTCGCATTGATAGCCGCGCTCTGGTCCTTGGATTTCGGCGGTCAGAGCGTTTTGCTCGCGCCGACCGACGCCCTGGCGCAGCAGCATTTTGCGAAAATCAAACCTATGTGCGATGAGCTCGGCATCGTTTGCGATATTCTGACCGGACGGGACAAGGGGACAGGCCGCCACGAGAAACTGGTATCGTTAAAATCGGGCCGGACGAAAATTGCAATCGGGACGCACGCGTTGTTTCAGGACGATGTCGAATACAAAAACCTCTCGCTCGCTGTAATTGACGAGCAGCATCGCTTTGGCGTGGCGCAGCGGGCTTTGATGGCCGCGAAGGGCAGTGATGTCGATATTCTGGCGCTCTCCGCGACGCCGATTCCGCGGACGCTTTCGATGACCATTTACGGCGATATGGATATTTCGATTATCAATGAAAAGCCAGCGGGCCGCCTGCCCATAATAACCACCGCCTTGCCGACGGACCGCATTGCGGCGCTGG
The DNA here is from genome assembly GCA_031263295.1 of Rickettsiales bacterium. Classification (GTDB taxonomy): domain Bacteria; phylum Pseudomonadota; class Alphaproteobacteria; order Rs-D84; family Rs-D84; genus JAISGC01. The sequence continues at coordinate 7,311 of JAISGC010000107.1, read as the reverse complement.
TCGAAAGGATGAAATACTTGCTGGCCCCCACCCAAGATTCGCTAGGGCGACAGGGTCTGCGACCCTCGTCGCCAAGCGAATCTATCCCGCCCCCGCAAGCGGGGGCAGGAAAAAAAGCCTTCTGGGTCTGCCCCTTGGTCGAGGAGTCCGAAGAATCCGATATGATGAATGTCGAGACCCGGTTCGGCGAGTTGCGGCGGCACTTTAAGGCCGGGCTGATTCACGGACAGATGCCGAAAACCGAGCGCGATAAGGTTATGGCCGATTTCGCGTCGGGCGATTTGCAAGTCTTGGTCGCGACATCCGTTATAGAGGTCGGAATCGATGTGCCCGCGGCCGTCGTTATGGTTATCGAGAACGCCGAGCGATTCGGTCTTTCGGCGCTGCACCAAATCCGCGGGCGGGTCGGGCGCGGCGATGCGCAGTCATATTGCATCCTGCTTCACGGGCCGAGAATTACCGAGGACGGGCAAAAGCGCCTGGCGGTTTTGTGCGAATCGGAGGACGGATTCTATATTGCCGAAAAAGATTTGATGATGCGCGGTGTCGGCGAAATACTCGGCGTCCGGCAATCGGGCTGGCTGGATTATCACTTCGTCGACTATCGCGAGCATCAGAACCTGTTCAAGTTCGCGGTCGAAAAAGCGAAAGAAATGGCCGCAAGCGATAGCGTCTCCGACGAGGCCCGGGACCTGATGTGGATCTTCGGCCAAAGCGAGAAGGTGGATTTTATAAAGGGATAGTCATTCGCACGCCAGCGGCGTCGCGGTATCGACGACATTATTTTTCGTCATTATATTTCCGAAGCAGAAATCATGTGAACGCCAGCTGCTAGCGCATTCGGAGGCGTACAGGTAATAGTCTGCGCTGCTATATATTATTTCCTGTGTTTCCCTTGATGCGCTTTCTCTGAAAACACATTTGCAAGCGGCATTGTTCCAGTTTGTCGAATAGCCTCCGTATCCTTTGCTATACCATTCCGCATAGTTTTTTCCGATTTTGCATGTGCATTTATTTCCGCCGCCCGGCAGCGCTTCCCATTTCGCGCCCTGTTTTAGACAATCTTCCCGATCGTTTGCGTGATCGAGGCAGTAATAGTCCGATGTGTTCCATAAAAGGCCTTTCGATTCGCACTCGCGCTCCGCCACACTTTTACATTTCCTGCTGTTTGCATCCCAGGTAAACTCATACGCCGGTCCGGTTTTGTTTTTGTAATATTCCCTCAGTTCGCATTCTATGAACCCGTCGCGGCAAGTTGCGCTCCAAGCGGTGCCGCCTGACAATTCCGTGGCGGCGGAGCAGGGTGTTTTGGCCGGGGTTGCAGATTGCTGCAAGCCGATAAGCTTGATTTTGCCGTCGCGCCACCACCAGTCGTAGCACTCATTAGTATCCGGGTCTAACATTCTGTTGTTGGAACACATGCATCTTTTTATCTCGCCGTCATATCTTTCCGCCTTGTTTGAATTGGCGCATTCAATCTGGCCGGGATACGGCCCGTTCGGATGATACTGGTTGACGCATTTTCCATCATTGGTTATTTTGTAGCCGTTGTTGCATCTGCATCCGGCCGTTGGACAGGCATCTCTGGGGTTTCCGTTGCCCCATGATAACACCAGCCGATCGTACTTGCTTCGCTCTTTGCAGTCGGCGAACGGAACGGAGTTTTCCGGGCATGAGATAACAGCCGCCGGTGCCGGAGCGGGCTGCGCCGTCGGCGCAGCGGTTGGCGGCGGCGTTTCTGTTTGGGCGGTTGTTGTGGTTGTTTGCGGAGGAGGCGTTTCGGCCGGAGTTTGGACCGGCGGCGCCGGTTCTTCGGCGGATTTTTCAAGAATCTTTTCGTAAAGGCTCCCGCCGGTTTTTATGAAAGAATCGGCGGCCGCGGCGATGTCTTCGCCGGAAATTATAAAGCGCCGCGCATCGGCCGCGCTCGCGCAAAGCGCGGTCAAGCAGGCGGCGAAAATCAAAGCGAACCTCTCCATCGGCGAACCCCTTGCCAATAAACCGCCGAAAGGCGGTTGGAGTTTGATCACAATTTTTACGAAATTGCGCGGCTTATTCAATATATTCGGCGCACTCCAACCGATGGTTGGAGGATTTTTCGTCCCTGCGGACGCGTAAAAAACGGGTGATCAAGCCCGGCTGCGGCGGGCACCGCCGAAGCTGATTGAATTATATCAACAATATGCGCGGTTGCAAAACGATATTGTTTATGCGATAATTCCGATATGAAAAAAGCAATTGGCTTATTTTTTGCACAGAGCAAGGTTTCGCCCGGCGCGGCTTCGCGCCCTTCGCGCCGCTCGTCCCCCGTGGGGGAATAATTTTCATTGCAATTTATCAACAATAATTCATCATATGTATAATAAGGAATAAAAAAATGCTCGATATAAAGTTTATACGGGAAAACCCGGATGTCGTGAAATGGGCCGCCAAGGTCAAGGGCTTTGACGACCACACCGACGCGATTATCGCCTTGGACGCGCGCGTGCGCGAATTAAAAACGCGGACCGAGACCAAGACGGCCGAAAAGAATAAAATTACCAAGCAGATTCCGACTGCGACGGACAAGGCCGCGCTGGTCGCCGAATCGAAAAAAATCGGGGACGAGGTGGCGGCGGATTTGGCCGCGCTGACTGCGGCGGAAAAAGAACTGAACGACCTGATGCACTTGGTGCCGCAGATTCCGTCGAAAGATTCGCCGGTCGGCCCGGACGAAACATTCAATAAAGTTGTCGCGGAAACCGGCACGCCGAAAAAGTTTGATTTCAAGGCGTTGAATCACTGGGAGCTTCTTGATATGCACGGCTGGTGGTTCGGCGAAAAGCTGGCCGAAATATCGGGGCCGCGGACATATGCGCTGGTGGGCGAGGCGGCGGAACTGGACCTTGCGATTCAGACATTCGTCATTCAGAAACTGATTAAAAAAGGCTTTAAGTTTATCTCGGCGCCCGCGATTGTAAAGCCTGAAATGATTTTCGAGGCCGGGCATTTCAAGGGCGCGGATATGTCCGTTATGGACAACGATGTGTTTTTGCTGAACGCGCCGGACAAGGGCCTTGCCGGGACATCGGAAATCATAATGAACGGATTGCACGCGGGCGAGATACTGGACGGCGCGACGCTGCCCATTCGTTATGCCGGATATTCGCACTGCTTCCGGAAAGAGGCGGGCGCGGCCGGTCGCGACACCCGCGGGCTGATTCGCGTGCACGAGTTCCACAAGGTCGAGCAGTTTATTTTCTGCCGCCCGGAAGAATCGGATGCGATGTATAGTGAGCTCTTGGCCAATTTGCAGGAGGTCTTCGACGACCTTGAAGTGCCCAACCACACTATCGATTTGTCGACCGGGGATATGGGATTCAACAAGGTTAAAACCAGCGATGTCGAGGTTTGGATTCCGGGCGGGGCCCGCTGGGTCGAGGTGGGCTCGTGCTCTGCAATCGGCGAGTTCCAGGCGCGGCGCACCGACACGCGCTATCGCGATGCGGACGGCGTGCATTATTGCGCCACCTTGAACAACACCGCGGTCGCATTGCCGCGCGCGCTGGCCATCGTTTTGGAAAACCACCAGAACGCGGACTGGTCTGTGAACATTCCCGAAAAGTTGAGGCCGCTGATGGGGGGACGGACGAAGATTGGGGCGTGAAGCCACGCCGGGCTTTCTCTTATGCTCTGGAATAATATTTTTAATTATTATTCCAGAGCATTTTATGACAAAAATTACGAAGTAATTTTTGTCAGCCCCGCGCAGGCGGGGCCAGGGCTCTAAACCTTACATTCAGCCACTACTTGTTTTAACTCTTATCTTTGTATGTGAAACAAGTTTGTTGTTATAAGGTTAAAAGCCCTATTCCCGCCTGCGCGGGAATGACAAACGATTGCAAAGCAATCGTTTGTTTTAATTTTGGTCGATTACTCTAAAAATATCTTGTTCATAAATCTTTATTCAGATACAATAATCAATGAACCAGCCGGGAAGCTGGGTCGGGGATGTGGTAATCCTTATCAATGCGGCGAGGCTTTTTCTCGTCGTTATCCGCGCGCAATTTTTACGGCCCGTGGGCCGTTTTTTTGCGCAAAACCCCGTTATGGTCGGGGGGCCGTTCGCGAGAAATCCGAACGGAATCATACATTGATTGATTTACCAACCCCCCGGCCCCAAGTTTTCCGACGAAGCTATGCCTTCCGCGTGGTGTTCCCCTCCTTTGGAGGGGTGGCATTTTGCGAAGACACGAAGTGTCGTAGCAAAATGACGGGGTGGTGTTGAAAGCGGGCACAGCGCGTTATCGCCACCACCCCGCCGCCTTCGGCGGCACCCCTCCAAAGGAGGGGAACACCAGCCGGACGGTATCGCCAAGAAAACAAAACAGGGAGAAAAATTATGAAGAAATTATTTGCCGGAATCGCTCTGGTCCTTGCGATGCAAGGAGCAGAGAGCGTCAAGATGTGCCAGCGGCCCGACGCCGGCACATACGCCTATAACGAATCCGAAAAGATTTGGGCGGCCGGGGTCGGCTGCGGCGAATCATATTTCGGAAACGGCAACGGGTCGAAAACCAGCGACGATCCGTCGACATTCTGCACGACCAGATACATATCGGGAATCGCCAAATATCTTTACGCGAACATCAGCGTCTACGACATAACAATGCCGGACGGGGCGGCCAATGTCGCCGGGGTTCCGTATGCCGCGGGCGTCGTCTGCTGGTGCAAAATGACATGGCCGGTTGCGGGAAAATGGATAAGGCATGTCGTGATGGAGCAATCCGATTCCTGCGCCAGATATTGCGGGCGGCTGAAAGGCAATTCGTCGAGCATCGGGGCGTATTTGTATTGAGCGGAGGCCTCCTTTATTGCAAATTATCAGAGAGGCGCGGGTCTGCGACCCTCGCCCCTCTTCAATTTGCAATTGGTATTTTTTATCAAAAAATACCCCACCAGGCAGAGCGCGTTATAGCCACCACCCCGCCGCCCTTCGGGCGGCATCCCTCCAAATGAGGGGAACCGCGTGCGGAAGGCCTGTCCTAGAACACAATCCGCGAGCCGAGGATTATCTGGGTGGCGTTCAGATGCGTTTCGTATGCGTAATCGGCGCGCGTCTTTTTCTGTCTTCCGAATTCGAGCGAGCGGATGGTCAGATCTATCATCGTGTTGTCATAGACGCGCAACGACGCGCCCAATGTGAATCCTATGGTCAGCTCCGTCGAATGGCCGTCTATGACGCCGCTCATATTGTCGGCGTATGCGATAAAGCTCAGCGTCGACAATCCCCCGTGCGCGCCGACAAGCGGGGTCCAGCGCGATTCTGCCAAATCGAACAGCTCGAATATGTATCCGCCAGAAAACTGGTATCCCGATATGTTGGCGAATCCTGTGTCCCAGTCGGCGTTTATCGACGCGCTGTCTACGCCGATTTCTATCCGGTGGTGGCCCCAGTATGTCGTTCCGCCGTAGAACGAAAAGCTGTTGCCCGCGCGCACGAATGTGTCGTTCACAATCGGGGCCCCGCCGACCGACATCTTCACCTTGGCCAGCACCGCCGACGCCGTCGCGCCGAGTCCGAAGTAGGATGTCGTCGCGGCGCGGGCAGGGCCGCAGGGAATTAGCAATGAGCAGTGAGCAATGAGCAATAGGAAATAAAGTTTTACTTTCATTTTTTTCTCTCTGCTTATCGGCGGGCCGCTATTGCGCATTGCTCATTGCTGGTTGCTCATTTATTGATTCTGTTCTTTTTTCTCTCGTTCGAATCGAGGTATTTCTTGCGCAGGCGGATTTCCGAAGGCGTGATTTCGACCAGCTCGTCGTCTTGGATATAGGACAGCGCCTCTTCCAGCGCCATCTTCCGCGGCGGGGCCAGGAATATTTTTTCGTCCGACATGGTCGTGCGCATATTGGTCAGCTCCTTGCCTTTGACCGGATTGACTTCAAGGTCGTTTTCTTTTGTATGCTCGCCGATTATCATTCCGTTATAGACCAAGGCCTGCGGGCCGATGAACAATGTTCCGCGCGGCTCCAAGTTGTGCAGCGCGTATGACGCGGCCGCGCCGTTTTCCATGGACACAAGAACGCCCGGGCGGTATGCCTCTATGTCGCCGCGATATTCTCCATATTCGGAAAATATCCGGTTCATTATTCCGGTGCCGCGCGTGTCGGTGCGGAACTCCGAAAGGTATCCGATAAGGCCGCGCGACGGAGCCGAGAAAACTATGCGGCTTTTGCCGACGCCGGACGGCTTCATTTCGGTTATCTGGGCTTTCCTCTTGGTCATCTTTTCTATGACCACGCCGGTGTATTCGTCGTCGACATCGATGACCACATCTTCGATTGGCTCGCGCCCGTCCTGCATAACCACATGGGGCCGCGAGACCGACAGCTCGAATCCTTCGCGGCGCATCGTTTCAATCAGAATCCCGAGCTGCAATTCGCCGCGGCCCGAGACCTCGAACGATTCGTTTCCCGCGGACTGCACGACCTTCAACGCGATGTTGGTTTCGGCCTCCTTAAAAAGCCGATCGCCTATCATTCGGCTGGTCAGTTTCTTGCCGCCGGATTTTCCGGCGAGCGGGCTCGTGTTGACCGAGAATGTCATTGTAAGGGTCGGCGGGTCGATGGGCAATGCCGGGATGGGATCGAAGACGCTCGGGTCGCAGAGGGTATCGGCCACCGTCGCCTTGGAAAATCCGGCCAGGACCACGATGTCGCCCGCGCTTGCCGATTCCAAGGATACCTTTTCTATTCCGCGGTGCTCGATTATCTTTGTGATTTTCGCGGTTTCGATAAGCTCGCCCGCCATATTTATCGCCTTGGCGGTTTGGCCGACCTTGACAGAGCCCGATGAAATCCGGCCCGTCAGAATGCGGCCGACATACGGGTCCGCCTCGAGCGTCGTCGCCAGCATCGCGAACGGCCCGTTGGTGTCGAGGCGGCCCTCGACCGAATCGGGCGCGGGAACATGGTCTATGATAAGTTGGAACAGCGGCGTCAAATCCTTGTGCTCGTCTTTAAGGTCGCGCGCGGCCCAGCCGTCGCGGCCGACCGCAAACACATACGGAAAGTCCAATTGCGAATCGCTCGCGCCGAGTTTGTCGAACAAATCGAATGTCTCGGTCAAAACTTCGTCGGGGCGCGCGTCCTGGCGGTCCACCTTGTTTATGCAAACGATAGGACGCAGGCCGAGTTTCAGAGCCTTGCTGAGAACGAACTTCGTCTGGGGCAGCGGGCCCTCGGCCGAATCGACCAGAAGCACCACGCCGTCGACCATCGAAAGAATGCGCTCGACCTCGCCGCCGAAGTCCGCGTGCCCCGGCGTGT
>JAISGC010000094.1 GCA_031263295.1 Rickettsiales bacterium | reverse complement strand
GAAAGATAGATTTTCGATTTTAACCAACTCTTTGCGGATAAAGGGTTTCAAGGGCATTGGGATTTTAGTCTTATCGTCGCGAAGTTGGTCGGAAAGACTTTTGCGAATATCGGATTGCTCGTCCAGTTTTTTCTGAATTATTCGCCGGCTCGACGCTTCGGTTTCCTTTGATTTGCCCGAAAGCGAGTTCGCCGCAATAGGCGAACGCCGCGCATTTGCCTTGTCTTTCTTGCCTTTTGCTTCGCTATGCTGGCTCTTCTTTCGCGCGATGTTCTTTGCGTCCGCAAGCCGGGCGATACGCGCTTCCGCGTTTGCATATTGAGATTCAAGGCTTTCTTGCAGGGTTGCTTTTTGCGAGAGATAAAAATCATAATTCCCGCCGAAAGCCCGAACCTTGCCGCCCGACAGTTCAAGGATAAAATCCATTTGATTCAATAGTTCGCGGTCGTGCGACACAATAACCGCGCCGCCGGGAAAGCTCGCTAAATCGTCAAAAAACTTGTGTCTTGCCGAAGCATCAAGATTATTCGTAGGCTCGTCCAGCAATAGAATATCCGCGTCCGAAGAAAAGGCTTTCGCAAGTTCCGCCTGCTGTCGTTCCCCGCCGCTTTTAGAATCGCGCGCGCTTATTTGGGGAAGCAAATAAACAGAAGCATTGCGGACAACTTTTCCCTCAATCGGTTTTAATTCGCCCGATAATATTTTAAGAAGCGTTGTTTTGCCAGCGCCGTTGTCGCCGATAAGCGCGACTTTTGCGTTGGCGTTAAACACGGCGGACAAGCTCGAAAACAAGTTGTCGGCCGGGGGATAAGAAAAAGAGATTTGCGACAAGGATATAGAGTTCACGATAAAAACCTTTGCTGTAATACATTTTACGCGAGCAACAAAGTCGCCTTGTTTGCGATTTGCGGCGGTTAAAAAAAGATCACATTATCCGCATTGGTTTATACCTCGTGTTAAATCTTGATAAGCATACCATACGATAAAAATGTTAAAAGTAAAGAAACTTGTAAAAAAACACTCTGAATATGCCTTTTTAATCTGCGCCATGCCGCCCCCCGAAATAATGAAAATAAAAAATCCCCTCTCGGGGATTTCTTTAATTCAACGCATCTTTCAGAGCCTTGCCCGCCTTGAACTTCGGCTGGGTGGAGGCCGCTATTTTTATCGCCGCGCCGGTCTGCGGGTTGCGTCCCGTCGTCGCCTTGCGCTTCGAGGTCGTGAAGGTTCCGAATCCGACCAGGCGGATTTCGCCCTTCTTCTTCAATGTCTTCGTCACGATGTTGATGAACGCGTCCAGCGTCGCGCCCGCGACGGCCTTCGACACATCGACTTCGTTCGCGATGGCTTCGATAAGTTCCATTTTGTTCATAGTTTTCTCCTTTATAAAGAAACAGGTTTTCTTGTTCCTGGGCCGATTTTATCGGAGTTCCGCCGTCCCCGTCAACAACTTTATTTTCCTGACGCATACAACGCCGACGCGCGGACCGCCCGCGCGCCCGGGGTGTCCCTTTCGCACAGCACGAAGTCCCCGGTCGTGTTCCGCACATAAACCGCGCGAAAATGGTTCGGCGTCCGTAGCAATATTGTTCCGATAACGAACAGAAATATCAGCATTTTGCCCAGAAATATGGGCAAATCGAAGTTCTTTCGCTCGAACTTGTCGTTCAGCATCGAGTTGTAAATCACCCAGCCCACGATTGCCGCCCAAAGCATAAAAATAACCCAGAATGCTATGCGGACCGACGGCGCGATTTTGGCGTATTCCGCGGCGAGGCCGTCAAAAACTTTGCTTGCGGCGGGACAAACGAACAAGGCTTGACCCAGGGCCGAATCGGGAATGACGACGGGCTTGCCGGGCGAAAGCTGCCACCCGTTGGTCGCCACGACGACAATCGCAATCCCCATCAGCACCCACAGCAAAAGAAAGTTCATCTTCTTCATTGATTTAGATTATATCATAATTTGACTTTCAGCTCAAAACACTATCCGAAGCGTATTAAACACCTTGACCTGATGTTTGTAAAAATCCTACACTACCAATATATAGTATACAGCTATTATCGTTGAGGCAATTGTGTCTTTATGATATAATTCCGAAGTGGGAAGAGAAATGAAAACCGCAGAAATTAAAGAACTTTTACAGAGAATGCCTGTGGATAAATTCGTGTCCAGTGCCCACACATCACAGCATCGGATATTTGGCTTTATTACTACAAATATCAGGTCTATAAACACAATCGGTGGTTATATTGAAGAATTATTGCCAGAATATATCAATCGTAAGAAAAATTATGCATCATGGGAAAGATGGTTTTCTTCGGCAGAAGTTTTGAAAAAGCACAAGCAAAAATTCAGGCGTCTTGAGCTTGCCAAGATACTTTTTAGAAAAGTTGATGGCACACCACATATAAATAAAATCGGCGAAAAGCTTTATAGAATCTCACAAACTAGCGGACGGCAATATCTTGATTTTATATTGCACTTGTATCTGTTGACTGCCAGGTATTTTGATGTCGACAATCAACCTTTGGTTGAGATAGAAAAAATACTTTTCTCATATAAAGGTGATTTTCTCGCGGATTCTAGACAAGTGCTTGAAAAAAATACTCTAAATCGCCTGATGCTCGCGGCTATGTTCTATAACCCTTCGGTTCCAGAAGCCTTGGATATTTCTTATGACCTTTTAGAGGACACAATATCTGCCGATGCTGAAAAGCTACTTTCAGAGCGGATTACGGATCGTGCAAATAAATTATATAAGCGTGTTAGCGGCGCTGGCTCGGTAGGAAATTTCAGAGGGGACATAGAGGTTATCCTCAATTATTTCTTATTCAAACAATCGTGTGAGAAATATGCTGAAAGCGCGAAATATGAAGATATTATGCGTGGTTATGTCGATTCTATCTTCAATAACAAATTGGACAAATATTTCAAGATTGACAATAAGGATAAATTATTAGATATCCTGCTTGACGCAGCGAACAGAATTATGTTCAAGGATATATTCGAGTTTGCGCTTAAAATAGAGTTTAATAATCAGTTTGTTAAAACCAGTGATAGAAAAAATATAAAGCAACAAGCGTTTAATAAGTATGGATATAAATGTTTTTTTGATCATGTTTCTAAAACTGACGAGGAACGGCGGGCGCATAGCTTAAATTATTTTAACACCAGAAAAGCCGAAAGATATTTGGAAGGCCATCATATGGTGCAGAAGGAGAACGCTAAATTTTTTGAGAAGAGCGTGGATGTCGTGGAAAATATAATTCCAGTTTGTCCGAACTGCCATAGAAAACTGCATAACGCGGACGCAAAAGTCGTCTTGGATATGTTGCGGGTATACTATGCCAACACCGAAAAACAAGAGCGTCAACGCAAAGGTATTTTTGTGGATATAGATACATTGGCGAGTTTCTATGGGATTGAAGGTGATTAAAATGTGCCTGATGCCGAACATTGTTAAAACTCCGCTGAACTACACTGGCAATAAGTCCAGGATTTTGGACCAGCTTTTGCCGCTGTTTCCAAAGAATATAAAACGCTTTGTCGATGTTTGTTGTGGTGGCGCCAGTGTTGGCTTGAATGTCGAAGCAGACCAAATAATTTGCTTGGATATAAACAATGAAGTAATTGACTTGCTTCGGACGATAAAATTATTTCCAGAAGAGCAGATTATTAGTATCATAGAAACGCTTATAAAAAATTTTGGATTATCCGATACATTTAGTGAAGGATACGACCCATACAAAAAACATATTGATGGGAATAACGGACTAAAAAACTATAACAAAGTTGGTTATCTCCGTTTGAGAGATCATTTTAATACAAGTAGTAATATAAACCCATTTCATAAGTCTATATACCTGCTGACGCTGATAAGCTTTTGTTTCAATAATGACATTCGCTTCAATTCTGCCGGCAAATTCAATATGCCTGTCGGGAAGACTGATTTTAACGGTAGTATCCGTGACAAACTTCACTCTTTTAAACAAGGTACTCTGAACAAAAATATTGATTTTCATAGATCGGATTTTAGTGTCGTGAAAGAACTTGGGCTTGGGAAAGGGGACTTTGTTTATATAGACCCGCCATATCTGATAACCAATGCTGTTTATAATGAAAATGATTCATGGAACGAGAAGAAAGAAACTGAATTGCTGAAAACATTAGATTTTCTTCATGCCCGCAATGTGAGATTCGCATTATCAAATGTGTTGTCAAAATCTGGCAAAGAAAATAGCATTCTAGCTAAATGGGTAAAGAAAAATAAGTTCAAGATAATCGATATAGACTATCACTATCGTTCTGCAAGTTATAACAAGAAAAACCGGCAGGCTAATGAACGAGAAATAGTGGTGCTCAATTATGGCTTATAACTTACAGAATCGCCGCTATATTGGCAATAAGTTCAGATTATTGCCATTTATAGACAGTGTGATTGAACGCGAAAAAATTATTTTTGATTCGTTTGCCGATGTATTTGCGGGAACTGCCGCCGTCGCCGAACACTTTATGGCACAAGGAAAGAAAGCTGTCATAAATGATAACTTATACTCGAACTTTATATTTTATAAAGCTTGGCTCTCCAATCTAGACTATAATGGCAGCAAGATGGCCGATCTGATAAGATACTACAATGAGTCGACAGATTTTATAAAAAATAACTATTTTTCCGATACTTTCTCTGATACTTATTTCTCTTACGCGGATGCTAAAAAGATAGGTTCTATAAGAGAGCACATAGAAAGCATCAAAAATGAATTACTAGAGCGAGAATATGCAATATTGTTGTCGTCGCTACTTTATACCACAGATAAGATCGCGAATACGGTCGGACATTTTGAAGCATTCCTTGGAAAAAGACCAGACATCCGCGGCGTGAAATTAGAGGAACTAAACATAAAAAAATATAGATATACCCCTAAAATATATCAAATGGATGCCAATAAGCTCATAAAAAATATCAAGGCGGATGTTTTGTACCTGGACCCTCCCTATAATGCTAGGCAATATGTGAACTTTTATCACTTGTTGGAGAACATAGCTGAATGGGAAAAGCCTGTCGTATCGGGTAAAACCCTAAAAATGCCGCGAGATGAAAAGAAAAGCCAATATTCCCAAGCAAACGCAAAAAACGCATTAAAGGATATTGTCGGCAATGCAAAAGCCAAATATATATTGCTATCATACAATAACACATATTTGGCAAACAGCGGTGCGTCAATAAACAAAATAACAGAAGAAGACATTGTTTCGATTTTAGAGTCCGTTGGAAAAGTCAAAAAATTTGATACAGATTATCGTTTTTTTAATAGCGGCAAGACTAATTTTGACAATCACAAAGAGATGTTGTATTTATGTAAAGTAGCATAAAATTGTTTCAATAATATTGTCTGTCAAATAAGCCCCTTAAAACTTCCAATTCAATCCCATCTTGCCGCTGGCGCCGACGCGGCCGCCCGCGGTTCCGGTCGCCTGCAAGAAGCCGGACCATCTGTCCGAAAGGCTCGCCGACGCGCCGAGCCCGAACTCCGCATAGTCGCGGCAGGCGTCCGCCGCGGGCAATTCCACGCCGTCGGCGCGCGATTTGACCTCGCATCCGTCCAGCTGGACCATCCAGCGCCCCAGCGCGTATGCGGACCAATCGTCCGCCGCGTATATCAAACTGACGCCGCCCGCGGCGTTGACTCCGTCGAATGCGTCGGTCTCCATCGTGATGTTTCCGAAATCGGTATCCCATTTTTGCCGGCCCATTATTTTATAGCCGACTATCGCGTTGGGCTGGACTATCAGATTGCCCAATCGGAAATCATACGCGCTTTTTATGGCGCCGCCGACAAAGTTCATACTCGCGGTGTCGGTTATGCCTTCCAGGTCCATTTTGCTTTCGTGCATTCCGACATACAGCATCAGCGTCGTGCCGAACGCCCCGTCCGTCAGCGTCCCCATCGCGCCGAGGCGGATTCCGGACTGCTGGATATTGGCGGTCTTGCTGCCGGTATAGGCGCCGTAGACCGACGGCCGCAATCTCAACTTGGACGAGATGCTCATCGGCCGCATATCGAACCCGGCGATGGTGCCGTAGAAATCGCTGTCCACATCGCCGCCGCCGCGCTTGTGCCCGGCCAGCGTCTCCGACACATAGAACGGCTTGACCCAGGCGCCGTTCCTGCGCGCGAAATACGGAGCATCCGGCCGCCCGCAATCTTTGCATCCGCGCGTGTCCAGATAAATATGGTCGAACACCATATTTGTTATGGACATCTCGTGGCCGAGCAATGCGGTCGCCGAAGACTGGCCGCGGAATACGGTCGGGTTGAACGCCTCGAACTCTTCCTCCGCATCTTCGGCCGCGCGCGTCAGAGTGTATGTCCCGTCGTTGTTGGATGCGAAGCGGTAATTATAAATCGCGGTTTCAAGCACGCCTACGCTGGTCGTATAGGCGATGCTCCCGGCGGCGGCGCGCGACATCCTCGCGTTGCTCTGCCCGACCCGGAAAACATTCAGCGTCATAGTAAGATCTTTCGGCGCGGACAGCATTCGCGCGTTCGATATGTTTATAGTGCCCGCGCCGACGACGGAGTCTATATTGAACACATCGTGGGCCGCGTCGTCGTCCGCAATATCCATCGAGAAATTCGCGGTACCGCCGTCCAGGACCAAAGTTCCGAGGTTATATTCCTCGGCCGCCCCGCTCATCGCGTTCAGCGCTCCGCCGTTTTTTATCGATACCGACGCGAAGTTATTAAAGCTCGATCCCGCCATTATATTCAGAATCGAATTGTCGATTTCGATATTTGTCTGGGCGGTCGACGCATCGTCCCCGTGCGCGGTCCAGTTCGCCCCGTTTATCAGCGAAATCGTCCCGCCGGTTATGTCTATCTCGAAGTCGTCCGTCTTGGTCAGCCCGTTGAATATCATCTTGCCGTTGTTCAGGGCTATCCGTCCCGACAGAGAATCGTCGTTGTTGATTTCAATCGCCGCGCCGTCGTTTATGTTCATCTGCGCCCCCTCCGAAAGCATTATGCGCACATCGGACGCGACCGCGGTATTGGTGCCGAAATCAAGAGCACCGCTTTGGATATGCATAGCGCCGCCGCTCGCAACCAGCGCGCCGTTCAATGACGCATTGCCGAAATACAAATCGCCGGACAATAAATCAATCGTGCCGTTCAACGCATCCCCGCCGTCCAATGTCGCCGTCCCGCCGTTCACTACAAAGTGATTATCGGCGTTTATATTCAGCGCAATATCCGCCGCGAACGATGCGACCGCGGCGACCGCCAGAACGGAATTGCCCGTGCCGTCGCCGCCGATATTTATCGCGCCGCCCGTCAGATGCGCGTTGGCGCCCAGCGTCATTTGCGCCCCGCCGAGGATATTCGCGACCGCGCCCGACGACGACTGAACGAACGAACCGCCCGCCGTCGCAGAATAATCATACGCGCCGCCGTTGAATGATACGGCCGCGTCGTTATGCAAAACTCCGGCAATCAAATCATCGCGCCCGATGGTAATATTTCCCGCCGCGTTGTGCAGCGTCGCGCCGGACTCCACATAGAATTGCGCGGCCGCGTCAATCCTGTCGTTCGCATTGTTCAGCGTCAGGTCCGAGCCGGACTTGACGACCATAGTTCCGCCGGTTGCAAGCAGCTGCGCATTGGACTGCTTCACCCCGGCCCACGACAATCCGCCGCCGTTCAGCGCGAGCGTTCCGCCCGCCAGCCGCCCGCCCGTTTGCATCGCGAGAACTCCGTCGGCGATTGTCGTCGTATTGCTGTTCAGACTGCCCGCTATCGCGGCCTGTCCGCCGGTCATTGCGATCGCGCCGCCGTTGATTGCGGCGCCTGCGTCGACGACCAGCGTTCCGTTCGAGATATTAAAGTTCGCATTGCTTGTCGTAGCAGCGTCGCTCATATCCAAACGGCCCGCCGTCAGATCAACGATTGCGTTCGATAGCGACGCGCTGTCGTTCAGCGCAACCAATCCGCCCGCGACATTCAGCGTCCCGCCGATCTGCGCGCCAACGCCGTTAAAGTTCAGCTCGCCGCCATAGATATTATTCGCGCCGGAGAAAAAGTTTGCCGTCGCGTTCGTCGTGCCGTTTGTCTGCGCGAATTGCCCGACATAGGCGCTGCTGTCCGCGTTTATGTTGAATGCGCCCTCGCCCGCCATATTTATAACGCCGGTTGCGCTTCCGGAAATGCCGCTGTTGATATTGACAACGCCCGCGCCGGTAATATTCATCGCGCCCGCGTTATAAATATCGTTCGCGATGCCGTTCGCAGTATTGTTCGCAAAGGTTATGCTGTTGCCGCTGGACGCGACAAGATTCAATGTAGCATTGTTATAAATCGCTCCGCCGTCCGTGCCCGCGGTGTTTCCAGTTATCGAGCCTTTATCGATAATGCTCGCCGCGCCAGCATTGTTGTAAATCGCGCCGCCGTTCGCAGTCGCGGTATTGTTTTGGATTGTCGTGTTTTGGAAATAGGAAATCGCGTCGACATTGTTCTGCGACAGCAAAGCGCCGTTCGCGCCCGCCGCATCCGCCAGCGTTATATCCTGCGCGAACAATGTCGCCGTAGCATCCGGGCCGATTGCGAACAGGCTTCCATGGGCGCCTGTCAAAGCGCCGCTTGCATCGACAATCGCGCCGGATATTATCTGCGTTCCGGCTGCGTTTCCAATCAGCCGCATCGAGCCGACGGCCGTCTGGTCAAGCGATCCGTCTATGTGATAGACATAGTTCGGATCCGCATTTTCATCCAGCGAGAATATGCGCTCGCCGCTCTGCGCGTTCAGCGTGTAAAGCGAATGCGCGGTCGCCGCCCCCATTCCGTCCAG
>JAISGC010000051.1 GCA_031263295.1 Rickettsiales bacterium | reverse complement strand
CTCTTATTCTCTTATTCTCTTATTCTCTTTTCTTTCCGCTTGCGCGACCAAGGAATCCCAACAGGTCGCGGCCGCGGTCGACCAGAACTTTGTCAACGCATACGATGCTTTCGAGATGGCGAAAAATCCGAGCGCCAAGGTCTCGGGCGATACGGTTTCGACCAGCGAGGGGATCTGGCTCGGCAACCAATCCACGATTCTGGACCACAAGAATAATCTGCCCAAAGATTTCGAGAACGACTCTGGGATAACCATTTTATTGAACGAGCCGGTCAGCCTGCAAGTCCTCGCGAACAATATTCATTCCGTCACCGGCATACCGGTCAAAATCGATTCCAAAATATCGGGCGACAAATTAAAGAAGACTATGTCGGTGGGCTTCACCGGAAAATTATCGCAGCTGTTGTCGCAGGTTTCGACCGACCTGGATCTCTTGTGGTATTACGACAAAAAGGCGATTGTGTTTTACGAAACCGAGACGAAGACCTTCACGCTCTATGCGCTCGGCACCGATATTTCCTATCAGTCGTCAATCAATTCCAACGACGGAAACAGCGTCGCCATGGAATCGAATCTGAAAGAATGGGATGAAGTCGAAAAGGCCGTCGGCGGAATAATCGAAGGCAGCGAGAACGCGAAGTTCACGGTCTCGAAATCCCTGGGCTCGATAACCGTCACGGCGCCGCCGTCGGTCCTGAACCGCGTCGGCGAATATATCGCGCGCCAGAACAAGCGCCTGTCGCAATTGGTCACAATCGATGTGAAGGTCTTGCAGGTTTCCATAACGAACAGCTCGGCCTTCGGATTAAATCTCGGCGCGGCGATAAACTCGGCGACCGGCCTCAGCCTGACCGCCACGCCCGGAACGCCCGCGATAACCGGCGCGTCCGGAATGAATATCGCGGTTCTGACATCGGCGGCGTCGGCCGATCGCGGGGTCGCCAATAACGGTTCCTTGAATGCTTTGGCCGGAACAAACGCGCTGATTCAGGCCCTGGCCAAGCAGGGCAAGGTGTCCCTGATGACCAATGTCGGCGTCACGACCCGCAACAATCGCATCGCGCCGGTGTCGAACACGCGCCAGACCGGATATATCAAGCGCCTGGAATCGCGGAACTTCACAACGGTCGAATCGTCCACCGTCGATCAGGATACTCTGGAAACCGGATTTTCCATGCAGCTCTTGCCGAATATTTTGGACAACGGAAAAATCCTGATGATGTTCAGAATGTCCATCAAGGAGCTGATAACGATGCACACCGAGCACATCAGCGGAGGGACCGGCGCGACCGGCGTCACCATCCAGATGCCCGAGGTCGAGGAGCGCTCGTTTATGCAGGAAGTGATTATGGAGTCGGGCCAGATGCTGGTGTTGAGCGGATTCGAAAAGCAGAACAACGACGACACGCGTTACGGAATCGGCAAGCCGGACTTCATCGCTCTGTCGGGCTCGCGCGAGACGACATCGACGCGCGATGTTCTGGTCGTGATTCTGACCCCGCAGGTTTTGGTGTCGCCCTTGGATGCGGAAAGAAACATTCAGCAGCACTGGGGCGCACCACTTTAATTTCTGCCAGGTGGGGTGTGTTTTGATGAAACACACCAATTGCAAATTGAAGAGGGCTCGCAAGAGCCCTCTGATAATTTGCAATTTAATTATTCAACTTTTTCTTTTTATTTTCGCTCGGCGCTACGCGCCTGTGCGTATCCTCGTTCTCGTCGCGCTTCGCGCGACTGCGCTCGAACTTCGCTTCGCTCGTTCTCGCTGACTCGGATTCTCCGGGCCTTGGGTCTGCGACCCCGGCCCATCGAAAATAAAAAGGGTGTGCTTCATCGAAGCACACCCCACCAGGCTCTGGAATCTAGTTGCGATTTACTACGATACAACAATCCCCAATTTTTCCCATTTCGGAATCAATGCGTCGAGGTCCCCGATGTTTCGGTTTTTGAGGATTATGATTTTGGAGGCGGACGGCGTGGCCAGAAGCTCCGCAATCGGGGACGGAATCTGGCGGCCCTCGGCGAACCAATTCTCGTCGTCCGCGACCCAAAAGCCCGGCTCGTCGAAAATATATGTCGCCGCGTCGTTTTCTATTTTTAGTTTGCCCGCGGGGGCTTCCCCGCCGCCGAAGGAAAAATCGCTGAATGTCGGGGCCTGGGTCTGCGACCCGGCTTCGGGTCCGTCGTCTGCGGTCATATCGAAACTTTCGGGCGGCGGCATAAATGTATCGAGCGACCCACTTCCGGCCCCGCGTCCGGCATCGATTGCGGGCCGCTTTATGAAATCCGCCGCGGTCCGCGCCCAAAGCGCGCCGCTTTTCGCGCGCAGATACGGCGCCTTCATTTCGTCCGGCAAATCGGCCGGGAACACGGGCGATTCCTGGGCCTCGTCTTTGCCGTCTTCCTTTTTTTCTTCTTTTTTCTTTTTCAGAAATGCGGGCGGGGAGACGGGCCACTTGCCGTTTTTCCAAACGAATATCGCCGTTGCCAGATACGCCGGAATAAACGCGACAATCATCGCGCCCAGAAAAAATCCCTCGGCGCCGCGCAGAGTCATCCCGGACAGAATCGCCCAATGCCGCGCGGACCAGATGTTGAAGCCGAAAAGCATATAGAAAACCATCGTCGCGGCGGCGGCGTAAAAAATCGTCCAGCGAAAGGTTTGCTTTGCCTTTTTGAGCACGGGGGCATTATAATACAAATTAGTTATTTTGTCAAAGCCGTTGCGACGGGTCTTCCCCTCCTTTGGAGGGGTGGCATTTTTGCGACACACGCAGTGCGTCGCAAAAATGACGGGGTGGTGGCGATAACGCGCTGTGCCTAAACCAAAACAAAAAATTGCAAGGCAATTTTTTGTCATTCCCGCGCAAGCGGGAATAGGGTTCTAAACCTTACATTCAGCCACTACTTGCTTTTACTCTTACATTTGTATGCGAAACAAGTTTGTCGTTATAAGGTTAAAAGCCCCATTCCCGCCTGCGCGGGAATGACAAAAAATCACTTTGTGATTTTTTGTTTAAGTTTTGTCAGTTCCAGCTGGACGCTCCACCCCGCCGCCGTCGGCGGCACCCCACCCAAGGAGGGGAACACCGCCCCACCGCTCGGCGCGTTTTTAATTCTTCTTGCGCGACACGGCGGTTTTTTTCTACAATCCCCGAAAGCAAAGGATTGGGGTTTTTGGCGGGGAATGTCATCACTATTTCGCGGAGAAAATACGCCGCCGGGCTGTTTTGGCAGCCCGCGCCGCCGCGCGGCGGCGCCCGCGAAAACGCCGCCAAAATATCGCGCGCGGCAAAGACCCGCTCGTCGCTCTATTGCGCGTTTTCCGGAATGATAGGCCTGTCGTCGCGGCGCGGCGGCGCGCGCGCGGGAATGCCCGTCGCCGCGGCCGAGGTTATGGAATCCTTCGGCGAGCAGACATTCCTGGCGTCCTTCGCCGTCCGCGAGGGATGGTGGATTCTGGCCGTCCGCGGCGGGATAATCATTCGCGACAAAGTTTTCTCAAAGGCGCCCGAGGCCGCGGCCGAATATTTGGAATTGGCCAAGATGCCGGACTGGGCGGTGCTGGCCGCGCCCGCGGACTGGAACGCGCCGTCGGCGGTCGAGCGCCGCCTCGACGAGATAATATCGGGCGCGAAAAAATACAGGCTCGCCAACATATCGCATCTTGCCGGATACATTATAACCGCGGCGATTTTATGCGGCGCGGTCTTTGTCGGATACGAGTTCTTCCGCGAGCCGATTATGAAGATGTTTTCGCCCGAGCGACGCGAGCTGCAAATAAATCCCGAACTCGCCGCGGAATATAAAAAGGGTCTGGCGAAGATTGACGCGCCTGCGCCCGCGGCAGCGAGAGAAATCCATGTCGTTATGCCGTGGGAAAATCTGCCGACGGCGGCGGCGCGCGCCGAGCTCTGCTGGAAGGCGATCGCGTTTCTGTCGCAGCAGATTACGGGCTGGGTCGTTGAATCGGTGGTCTGCGCGGAAATCGAGGCGATCGCGCATCTGTTGCGCAACTACGGAACCATCGGCGATTTATACGACGAGGTCGCGGCGAAAATGCCCGGCGTTCTGATTGACGAAACCGGCGGCAGCGATGTGATTCTGACGGCGAAATTGCGTCCGCTCGAAACCGCGGACCGCGCGCCCGAGTTTTCAAGCGACCAGATTATGACCGCGGTGCAATCCGTGTTTCAGAAAATCGACGAGCCGATTGACTTTATGCGCGACTTCGTCCAACTGGCGCGGCCCGAGCCCGGCGAGAACGAGGTCTTGGATTCGGACCTGACCGACGCGCCCGTCGTCCGCATCGAGGCGGTCTCGAAATTGCAGCCGAAGGAATTCGTGAAGATTATGTCCGATGTCCCGTCGGTCCGCATACCCATGATAAAGTGGGATAACGGAGCCAGGAATTGGATTTACACGGCGGTCATCTATGTGAAATAATAACGGAGTGATGAAATGAAAAAGAGAATAAGAGAATGCGAACGCTTCGCGTTCGCAGAGAATAAGAGAATGAGGCTTGTTGAAATGCTTTTGTTGAAAATTAGAGGCTGGCGCTCGTTGAGAACTCCATTCTCTTATTCTCTTATTATCTTATTCTCTCTCTTTTGCGCCGCAGGCGCAGAAGACGAGTTCGTCGATGTCGAGAGCTATGACGCCGAGTCGTCGGTCTTCCAAAAAATCGCGGACTTGGAGCAGGAGAAAGTTTTATTGCAGCTCGAAAAAGAGCGCGCGCAGTTGCAGCTCGACCTCGAAAGAATCGCCGCCGAATCCGTTCGTATGACGCGCGACCAGGAGAACGACGAGGCCGCGCGCGCCGCAGCCGAGGCCGAAATCGAAAAACAAAAAGCCGCGATAGAGAGCGAGCGCGCGAAATTGGAAGAGCAGAAAAAGCGCGCCGCCGAGGATGCGAAAAAAGCCGCCGCCGCGCCGAAGGAAGAAAAGGTTGTCGCGCGCGCGGAGCCGAAGGAAACAGAAGAGCAGGGCGAGACCGAGACCATCTCGGACAAATACGGGCTGCGCGAGATAATCGGCGCGGGCAACCAATTGTTCGCGACCTTGGAGAATCTCGGCACCGGAAAGCAGAAGAAAATATCGGTCGGGAAAAATGTCGACGGATACATCGTCAAATCGATTTCGATAGACGACGGGGTCGAGCTGGAAAAAGACGGCGAGACATTCACGATAGGCGTCGGCGCGTTCGTCAGCGGAGAGTGAGTGTGAGTTGGAGTTCGAGTTTGAGTTGAACTTGCTTATGCATTGTTTATAAATAACAAACGCAATGGCAAATTCAACTCAAACTCCAACTCCAACTCGAACTAAAAAATGGCAGAAGATATAAGAAATCTTAAATCCGTTCCCGCCGCGCTTGAACGCGCGGACGCGAAATCGATAACGGACTTTATGTTCGCGAACGGGAACAAACTCTTGACCGCGATAGGCGGCCGGTTCGAGCTGCCGCGCGAGACGCAGAATCTGGTCGCGTTCTTCGCCGACGGATCGGTCGTGGTCTCGCGCACGCACCGCTTCGACGGGCGCGTGCTCGCGTTCAAGGAGCTTTTATTGCGCGAGGGCATTCCCTATAAGCAGCCGTTCTATTCCGATCTCGCGCTGGTCGCCGCGATTTACAACCGCAACGCGGAGCGCCAGGGCCGGCGAAATGTTCTCGATTACGACAATCAGATGCAGAAGGATTTCGTCGATATAATCTCGCGCGCCGCGTCGATGAAGGTCTCCGATGTGCATATCGAGGTCGCCGAGCAGTCGTCCGTCTATTTCCGTTTCGACGGCAGCATGCAGCTGGTGTCCGAAAACAGCGCGGGCTGGGGCGAATCGTTTATCCGCGCGGCCTTCGCATCGGCCGACATATCGAACAGCAACTATGCGCAGAACGAATATCAGTCCGCCCAGAAAGACGGCCGCACTCCGCTTCGCGGAACCAAGGATTTGTATCTGCCGACCGGGGTCCTGGGCGTTCGCATGCAGTTCAATCCGATTGCGTTCGGCTCGCGCTATGTCGTGATGCGAATCCTTTACGACAATCCGTCCGAGGGCATCAAGACCGAGCAGGAGTTCGGCGAATACGAGCAGCAATTATTATTTCGGATGCGCTCGTTCCCGACGGGGCTCGTCGTAGTCGCGGGTCCGACATCGAGCGGAAAGTCCACGACGCTTTTCCAAAATATGTCCCTGATGTTGAAAGAGCATAATTACGAAATCAATCTGATAACGGTTGAAGACCCGGCGGAGCGGAAGATTTTCGGCGCGCGCCAGATACCGGTCACGAATGCGAATACCGAAGAGCAGAGGGACGCGAAGTTCACCGAGGCGCTGGCGTCCGCTTTGCGTTCGGACCCGGATGCTATGATGGTCGGCGAGGTGCGCACCTTGGCCGCGGCGGAACTGACCGTGAAGGGCGCGCTGTCGGGCCATAATGTCTGGACAACACTGCACGCGAACTCGGCCCTTGCCGCCTTGACGCGATTGCTCGATATGGGCGTCGACGCCTTCAAGCTCAAAGACGAAACCATGATGCGCGGTTTGGTATCAATGCGTTTGTTCCGCAAAATCTGTCCCGTCTGCCGCCAGCGATTGAGCGATCATCCGGAGCATCCGGCCTATCGCCGCGTCCTGGACGCCTTCGGCGAAATCGGATTGAAGCAGGTTTATATCCGCGGCCAGGGCTGCGAGAACTGCGGGCACAAGGGAGTCGTCGGCCGGACCAAGGCGGGCGAGATTATTATCACGGACAACAAGTTTCTGTCGATGGCCTTGGACGGCCGCACGACCGACGCCGTGAAATACTGGCTGGAAGAGCTCGGCGGCCGGACGCTGAAAGAGTCCGCGATAGAGCTGATGCTGAAAGGCGTCATCGGCGTCGACGAATTGGAGAGGTGGGTCGGGCTTCTCGATCAGGTTGAGAGTTATTAAAAAGAGAACAGATAACAGAGAACAGAGAAAGGAGATTGTTGGAATGTTTAGAATTAGAGAACAGAGAACAGAGAACAGAGAACAGAGAACAGCAAATGGTTTATTATTTTGCTCGACATTTCAGCGCGCAATTCTCTGTTCTCTGTTCTCTGTTCTCTTGGTTGCTTGCGGTTCGGATAAAGGAACCGAGGTGAGCTTGAACTGCGACAAGCATTCGGTCGCCGGGCGCATCACCGAGGAGACGGCCGAGGTCCGGATAGACGGCGGAATCGTCCGCACCATGCCGCTGTTCGCAAAGTTCACCGACGAGATAGTCGCCAAACATATGCCGCATTATTTGGCCGCGGCGCAATTCGCGACGACAAATTACAACTTTATAAATATGACCCCCGACGGCGAGAAAATAGTCCTGACCGCATACGCGCGGAGTGGGCGCTTTATGACATACGAATTGGAGATGGGCAAAAAGAAATGGCCTTGTCGCTAAATGCAATTTACGCCCGCGCGATGTTCCGCTTCGATTACGACAAGCGGATGAATCTCTATCGCAAAATAGCATCTCTATTGCGCAACGACTTCACCCTGATGGACGCGTTGGAGCGATGCTGGCAAATCGAATCGAAAGACGGCCGCAATAAAAACGAGCCGTTCGCGATAGTGCTCCGCGACTGGCAGGACGGCTTGGAGCGCGGGCATACATTCTACGAGGCCGCAAAGCCGTGGGTTCCGGAATCGGAATCACTGATGCTGACCGCGGGCGATGTCGCGAAGTTATCCAACGCGCTCGAAAATCTGGCCGTCGTGTCGGGCGGAATGCGCAAGATTAAAAAATCCCTGACCGACGCTTTATCCTATCCGCTGTTTTTATTGGCTATGACATTCATCATAGTGATTATGGTCGGGCTTTATTTGGTGCCGCCGTTGTCCGAGGCCGCGGGCGGCGCGGTTCAGTGGCGCGGCACGGCGGCGACATTGGTCGCGGTCGCGCGCTTCTCCGAGCATTACTGGCAAATCGCATTGGCGGCGGCGGCGGCCGCGGGCCTGTTCATTTGGTGGTCTATGCCGCGTCTGGCGGGCGCGCTCCGCGTTATGCTGGACAAACTGCCGCCGTGGAATATGTATAAGGTTTCGGTTTCGGTGTCGTGGCTGATGAGTTTGGCGGCCATGGTCGCCAGCGGAAGCAATCTGACCGAGGCGTTGAAGATGCTCTCCGATTCGGGCTCGCGATATTTGCGCTCGAACTTGGAGCCCGCGATGCGCCTGATTGAAAACGGATATAATCTGGGCCAGGCCTTGAACACCGCGGGCCGCCATTTCCCGAACGACGAGATTATCGGCGACCTCGAAGTCTATGCGGATATGAACGAGTTCGATAAAAACCTGACGCATATCGCCAACGATTTTATGGAAAACTCGGTGCGCAAGATGGAATCTTTGTCGTCGATATTGAACAGCGTCGGGATTCTTCTGGTTTCGGCCGCTATTGCCTGGGTCGTCTTCGGAACATTCGATATGCAGGAGCAGATTACGGCGGCGCTGTCGTAGTGATTCCAGAGCCCAACCAAAACAAAAAATCCCAACGGGATTTTTTGTCAGTCCCGCGCAGGCGGGAATAGGGCTCTAAACCTTACATTCAGACACTACTCGTTTTCCAGATTACATTTGTATGTGAAACAAGTTTGTTGTTATAAGGTTGAAAGCCCTATTCCCGCCTGCGCGGGAATGACAAAAAAT
>JAISGC010000092.1 GCA_031263295.1 Rickettsiales bacterium | reverse complement strand
TGCTTTATTTATAAAGGTTCACCCCCACCCAAGAGTTGCCAGCGATTTTTTGCTTCGCAAAAAATCGGGCAACTCTATCCCGCCCCACAAGGGGGCAGGATGGAGCCCGCGATAGCACTCTGCCAGAATTATAAAATCACATCCCCCATCAATCCGTCCAGCAGCAGCAGCCCCGATTCGGTCATGCGAAGCGAATCGGCGGCGGCGATAAAATATTCCGGGTGCGAGTTGATGAAGGGCCAGTTTATATGAAGAGGGATTGCGCAGCTTCCGCTGGACGCACCACCCAGCCGCCCTTCGGGCGGCACCCCTCCAAAGGAGGGGAACACCGCGCATAAGGCAACCCCTCTCATCGTCCGCAGGCCCGTCATAATAATTTCCGTCGCGCGTTCGGCATTGGTCAACCGATTCGCAACAACACAACCGCCGACAATTTTCGTTTCAAGCCATCCGTCCGAATCGCGAACACGCCCGGCGGCCGATTCGCCGACCCCTATATATTGTTCGCCCGCCCAGATTGCCGAATTGTGCAAACAGGGCTCGCCATAGTTCGAGACTTCATAGCGCGGCAATCGCAACGCCGATTGAATCGTTCGATACATTTCGGCGCCGATCGATTCGGTCGGCGGTTTCATACCGGCGAACGGCGTGCCCTTTTCTATCGTCAGTTCGTAAAGCGACGCGTGCTCAATGCCGAGCACATTTATATTTTCGCAAAGGCGCACGGCGGCGGCGGCGCTCTGTCCGGGCAATCCGTAAATAAAATCCGCGCTGACGCGCAGGCCCGAATCTAGACCCGCGTCAATCAGCGCGCACGCGTCCGCCGCGCTGTGAATCCGTCCCAAAAATTGCAGTTCCTCGTCATCGAAACTTTGCATCCCGACGGACAAACGCGTCAGGCCCAAATCTTTCCAGTCCTTTAATTTGCTGGCGTTGAGAGTTTTAGGATTAGCCTCTATCGTGAACTCGGCCGGATTTTTCGCCCCGATTTTTTCGATAATTTGCGCGGCGTATTTCACGGGCATCAGGCTGGGCGTTCCGCCCCCAAAGAATATGGTATCTGGTCCCTGATCCCTGGTCCCTAGTCCCTTAAAATAATCCAATTGTTCGCACACGCCGCGCGTATAATTTTCCCAATCGGGCGCGTCGCACACGGAATAAAATGCGCAGTAGTTGCATTTTTTCACACAAAAAGGGACATGGATGTAAAAGTTCATACCCATTATTATAACGCCCGAAACGCCGTTTGCCGAATCGGTCGCAGGAATGCGATACCTAATCCCAGGCGAGTTCCGCCCCGGATTCTATAATCATTTGATAAGTTCCTGAAAGGAATAGAAGCTTATTTGTTTTTATGATATTATACTCCTATAATTTGTATCGATTCCTAGGAATCTATTATAAGGAGAAGAGAAAATGAAGCACATTGATATATGGGATGCCATCGACAAGTTCGCCAAGGCCCACGACAAAAGCTGTTCCGGCCTTGCCCGCGCGAGCGGACTGGACCCGACGACTTTCAATAAATCCAAGCGGTTCAGCCGCGACGGAACGGAGCGCTGGCCGTCGGTCCAGACGCTGGCCAAAATCCTGCACGCGACCGGCCACGACCGCGACATCAGCGCGTTCACTCGGTATTTGATGGAAGACGGCCAGAAAACGGCGTAGGTTGTGAGAATCGGTTTGATTGGCACGGCATTCCACCGCGATAAGATTCCCCTTCGCGGGCGTTGCGGGTGTCTCGCGGCGACACACGCAGGGTGTGGCGCCGCGAGACGGGGTAGTGGAAAGCAATTTATTTTTACCCCTACCCCGTCATTTTGCTTCGCAAAATGACACCCCTTCCCAAGGGAAGGGGAATCTTATCGCGGTGGAATGCCGTGCCGAAAAATAGCCTTACCAAAGCCTGACCCGTTTGTCCGGCGCGAGCCACATCTTGTCGCCGTCCGCGACGCCGAACGCGGTCTGCCACGCGTCCACATGCGGCAGGATTCCGTTGACCCGCCATTCGCTCAGCGAGTGCTCGTCGACCTTGGTCCGCCGGATGACTTCGTCGGGCCGGATGTTCGCGATTTCCGCGCCGCCGTATGCGATGAAGAATCTTTGCTCCGGCGTGTATTTTTCGCCCGCGCCTGCCGCCCGCCCGTATTTTTTATATGCGTCGAACGCAATCGTCAGCCCGCCGTAGTCGGCCAGATTCTCGCCCAGCGTGAACTCGCCGTTCGCATGAAGGCCGGGCGCGACCTCGATTTTATCGAACCAGTCCTTCATAACCTTGGCGCGCGCGTCGAAGTTTTTCGTGTCCGCGTCCGTCCACCAGTTTTTCATATTTCCGTCTTTATCGAACCGGCGGCCCGAATCGTCGAAGCCGTGCGTCATCTCGTGCCCGATGACCGATCCGATGGCGCCGTAGTTGAACGCATCGTCGGCCGTCATATCGAAGAACGGCGGCTGCAAGATCGCGGCGGGAAAAACAATCTCGTTATTCACGGGCGAAAAGTATGCGTTGACGGTCTGCGGCGTCATATGCCACTCGGTCCTGTCTACGCGCCCGCCGCGCAGTTTTTCCAATTCCCAATCGTCATCGAACCGCGCCGAGCGCACCAGATCGGCGTAAAGCGAATCGCCTTTGAGTTCGAGTTTCGAGTAATCGCGCCATTTGTCCGGGTATCCGATTTTGACGCCAAACGCGGCCAATTTTTCCTGCGCCGCCTTTTTGGTTTCCGGCGACATCCAATCGATTGCGCCCAATCGGTCGGCATACGCGCGGCGAAGATTTTCGACCAGATCGACCATCCGCTTTTTCGCCTCAGGCGGGAAATATTTTTTGACATAGAGCTGGCCTATCGCCTCGCCCAGAACGCCCTCGGTTATGTTCGCGGCGTCCTTCCACTTCGGGCGGCGCTCCTCCTTGCCGCTGACCATACGGCCGTAGAAATCGAACGCGAGGTCATACTGTGCGTCGCCGAGCTCCGTCATCGCGCCGTTCGCAATCCTGTATTTCAGATACGCGCGTAGAAATCTCTGATCCTTTGTTCGTAAGGATTGGAGGCGGCGAGCCGCCGCGGGCATACTCTTGTTCTGCGACTCTATCAGAATGTTTATTGCTTGTTCAACCGGCTCCGGCTGGCCAACATCGACCACTTCGGGCGCCGCGCCGCGAGCCTTAAAATATTTATCCCAATCAAATCCGGCGAATCTTTTTTTCAATTCCTCGACCGACATCTTGTGATAGTTGTCCAATGGCTCGCGCAATTTTTCCTTCGGATACAGCCCCTTTGCCATTTCTATTTCATATTCCAAAATCTCCCTCGCGTCCGTGCCGACGATTCTGAACATCGCGAGCACTTTTCCGATATAGCGGCCGTATTCCGAACGCACGCGCGCGGACTTGTCGTCCTTGTCCAAAAGATAATCGCGGGACAACGGAAAATGCGTCTGGCTTATGCCGAAAATATGCGTCCCGGAATCCATCATATCGACATCCGTCCCGCTGTTGAAAAAGACGCCGCCGATGCGGTGCGCGCGGCCGAGATATGTCTCCCAGTCCGTCATCGCGTCGATTTCCGCGAACTCCGCGGCGACCGGTTTTATTCCGTCCGCGTTGCGTTTATCGTAATTCATCGCGCCGTTGTAAATCGTCGCGATTTTATTTTCCAAATCGCCGCGCGGGTCCTTCGCTATGCCGGTTATCAGTTCGTCGACCTGGACCAAGACCTCCTCGCCCAGTTTGTCGAACGCTCCGAACCTTGAAAACTCCGGGCGCAGGGGATTCGCTTTGCGCCAGCCCGCGGTCGCAAAATCGTAAAAATCATCCTGGGGCCGCACGGCCGCGTCCAGGTTTTCAAGTCTGATTCCTTCGCTCATTTTTTCATTCCTTTGTAATATGAAAACCATCGCCAATGCGGCGGCGACGGCGCTGGCTATGTTGATTATTTTAACGCGCATAGTCTATGATGCTCCCGAACAGGACGGAGAAGAAGAACGAAATCGTCCCGCCGATTACGAACAGATGCCAGACCATATGCGAGAACTTCATCCTCCGCCACAGATAAAATATCACGCCGATTGTGTATGACAGCGCGCCCGCCAATATGAACCACAATCCGCGCGCCGGAACATTGTTCAGCATCGCCGGAATTATGAAGAGTATCGTCCAGCCCATCAGAAGATAGAGCGCGACAATCCATTTGGGCTGGCGGTTCGGATTCCGTATTTTAATCGCGGCGCCGAGGGCGACGATTCCCCACATCAGGCCGAACACGGACCAGCCGAGCGGCCCGCGAAGATTCACCAGACAGAACGGAGTGTATGTTCCGGCAATCAATGCGTAAATCGAAATCGAATCCCAGACCTCGAAAAAACTATCGTATTTGCAACCTATCATCGCGTGGCACATTGTGCTGCCGAAATAAAGCGTGAACATAGTCGCGCCGAAAATCGCGCAGGATGCGACCGCCCACGGATCGCCCGAGAGAACCGCGAAGCATTCAAGGACAACCAGCGCGGCGATAGCTATTCCGATTCCTATCCCGTGCGTCAGAATGTTCGCGACCGATTCTCCATGGCTGACCGGCTTTTCCCAGCGGAATAATCCGGTCGCCTGCAACGCGCGCAACAACGCTCCGCCGCGCGCCGATTTTTTTATGATTTTCGCCTGCTGTTTCTTTTTCATTTCAACGCCTTTTCTATGCGATTGTGGACGCGGGCCTCGCCCATCGCCTGCATAACGGAATATAAATCCGGGGCCATAGTGCGGCCGGTTATCGCGATCCGGAGAGCCATCGCCGCATCGCCGTTCGGCACGCCAAAATCGTTCGCGATTTTTTGGATTTTCTCCCACCATAAATCCTTCTGATCCTTGAAATCAAAGGATTGGAGGAAATTGCGCAAAATATCTTTGTTCAATTGCGCGGCCTCCGGCGCAGCGAATAAATCGTCGAAGAAATACGATATTTCATCCAGCGTCTGCTTCCAGTTTATAAAGTCTTTTCTGACGCGTTTGGGATTGTCGCGCTCTATCGAAAGAATCGCCCGCAGATATTTTTCATCCGCGACCTCGGCCTTGTTCGCGGCATCGCCATACTCGGCGGCCCAGTCTGAAACGCGCCGGACCAATTCTTCGACCGAGAGAGCCGCGATAAACTCCCTGCTCCACCATTCGAGTTTTTTCCAGTCGAACAAAGCGCCCGATGTCGGAATCTTTTTGATTTTTAATTCCGCATCCCAGATGTTCGCGACCTTGCCTTTTGCTTTTTCGTCTTCATAGCCGCTCGACACTATATTGAACAGGTATTCCAGAACAGCATCGCCGGGCCAGCCGGATTCGGCAAAAAAAGCAATGTTCGCAAATGGGTCTTTTCGCTTTGATAATTTCCTCTGCTTTCCAGTTTCGGCGTCTATTGTGTCCAGTGTCGATGTGTGGATGTATGCGGGCGGCGCCCATTCCATCATCTTGAACAACTGATAATGCAGCGGCAACGACGGCAGCCATTCCTCGCCGCGCACGACATGCGTGGTCCGCATAAAATGATCGTCCGCCAGATGCGCGAAATGATATGTCGGAAGCCCATCGTTCGACTTGATTAAAACTACATCCTCGTCGTTCTCGGGAAACGCGATTGAGCCGCGGACAGCATCCTTGCAAAAAATCTTCTGATCCTTGTTTCCCAAGGACCAGAGCCGGATGCTGGGCGTCCGCCCCGCGTCCAATTCGGCAATGATTTCATCGTCCGTCGCATCGCGCCATTTCGCCCAATCGCCGTATATTCCGGTGGCCAGTCCGGCCGCCTTTTGTTTCTCGCGAATCGCCTCCATTTCGTCCGTTGTCAAAAAGCAAGGATACGCACGGCCGGTCGCCAGCAACTCGGCCGCAACCGAGTGATAAATATCTTTGCGCTCGGATTGATAAAACGGCCCCTCGTCCGGAGTCAAATCGTATGTCCTGGCGGCATCCAAAATAACATCGACCGCGCCGGAGATTTCGCGTTTGGTGTCCGTGTCCTCTATACGCAGATAAAAAACGCCCGCGGATTGTTGCGCCAATTTTTTATCAATCAGCATCGAGTAAAGATTTCCGATATGCATAAAGCCGGTCGGCGACGGCGCAAAGCGCGTCACCATCGCGCCGTCTTGCAGGTCTCGCGGCGGATATTTTTCTTCCAATTCCGCGAGCGTGTATTTCGGCGCGACACCCAAAACTCGCGCGATTAAATCTTTCGACAATCCGTTTCTCATAATTTATAATAATACTATGGAAAAGACGGAAAATCAATTTATCCGAACATTCGGCCGGGTCCACGGCAAAAGCCTGTCCGCGCGGCAACAGCATCTTGTCGACAAACTTTTGCCGTCCCTGCTCCCCAGTCCTAGTCCTAATCCTAGTCCTATACTAGAAATCGGTTTCGGCGCGGGAGAACACATTATCGAACTCGCCGAAGCAAACCCCGATAAAATAATCATAGGGGCGGAGCCTTTTATAAACGGCGTCGCGTCGTTATTGTCGCGCATAGCGGACGACGAGGGCAAGATTTTGCCGCAATATAAAAACATCAGAATTTGGCCCGACGACATCCGAAAAATGCCCGCCGCCGGGCCGTTTTCAGAAATATGGATTTTGCATCCGGACCCGTGGCCGAAGGCCAGGCACGAGAAGCGGCGGCTCTTGTCCGCGGACTTCATAAAAACGCTCTGGTCCTTGATTTGCAAGGATGGGAAGATTTCCATAGGCACCGACCACGCGGACTATTTCGATTGGATTCTTCTGCAAATAAAATCCGCCGGATTAAAAATATCGGCCGAAAAAATGCCGCCGGTAAAAACAAGGTATCAAGAAAAAGATATGTTCGGCGCGGGCGTCACGCGATACATTGTCATAAAAAAATAATCCGCCGTTTGGCGGATTATTCAGGAACAAACGAACTACAATTTGGACACGGCGTCGCGGCATTTTTCAACGCCAGCGATTATGCCATCCAGCTTTCCGGCCGCGGCCGCGCTCATGGCGGTCGAGACTGCGCCGGTCGCCGCGCCGACCCCGGCGGATGCGACATTGACGATATTCTGACCCTTGAACGATTCGCCCGGCTTTAAGCCGCCGCTCGCGACCTCGCCCGGCGCGACGGCCGTTTCGCCATTGGTCGGCGCCGCCGAATCGACCGCCTTTTTCTCCTGCGTGTTTTTAACGGCGCCGACTATGTTCCCGGCGGTCGATGCGATGTTCCCGGCCGCGCCGATTCCCGAAATCACGGCGGCGGCGACCATCGCGCCTTTAAGATTCTTTATGTCGGACACACTGATTTTATTGCAGGCGGACTTGGCGTCGGATTTGCTGTTCGACGCGGCCATCTGCTCCTCCAATGACGCGGTGTCTGACGCGGCAGCCGTTACCTTGCCGAGCGCGGATTTGCAGCCCTCGATTTGGTCGATTATCTTGCCCAGCTTGCCCGCGGAGGCCGCGTTGATGATGGTCGATGTTGTTCCGGCGGCGGCACCGACACCGGCGGTTATCGTGTTCATCATCTGTTGACCCTTGAATGCTTCGCCCGGTTTCAGACCATTGCCGTTCGTCGCAACTGCGGTCTCGGCCGACGCCGCAGGCGCCGCCACTGCGGTTGTCGCGTCGGCCGATTCGCCCGCGGCCGCCTGGCCGTTCTTGACCGCGCCATAGATATTGCCCGCGCTGGCGGCGAGATTTCCGGCGGCCCCGATTCCGGACACGACGGCCGCACCGGTCATAACGCCCTTTATATTATTCAGCTCGCCGACCGGGATTTCATTGCAGGCCGCAATCGCCTCGGACATCACGGGATTAAGAATCTGTTGTCCGTTGGAATCGGAGCCTTTCGGATATGTCCAATTGAAAGCCATTTGGTCGCTCCCCAGCTGGCCGCTGTATCTTAAATACGCCCCATTGCCGCAATTGTCCATGCTCACATAAAAATCTAAACTATTGACAGCCGATTCTTCGGCGCAGTTGAACATACTGCTACAACTATCGTATTTGTCAGTATGTCTACACGCCATCATGCAATCTGATGTCAGGCATCCTTTCGTTCCAAGAAGTTTTGAATCCAGAATATCGCTGGCATTCACTCTGGCATATCCATACTCATGCCTGCGTTCGTAATCAAACGACATTTCCGATTTCAGGAATGCGACGCCCGCGGATGCGGAACGCGCAGCGGCCATCATCGCCGCGATAAATAAAATTTTTCTCATAATTCCACCTTTTGGTTTATTTTCTTCCAAAAGGCGGCGGGATTCTGAAAAAATCGTAGTGAAAACGATCGCAGCCGCTTTCAATATATGGCGGCCACAATCCCGCCAATTATTTCAGCGGGAATGTTTTTTTACGCGCTTTATTCGTGCGCGTTCACTATCGAGATTTTCAGGTCTCGGCCCCTTTCGGACGCACCGGAATGGTATCACAAACCGACAAAAGAATAAAGCCGAAAATTATTTGCCGAGGCGCAGCTGGCCGCAGGCCGAACCTATGTCGGCGCCGCGTTCTTTGCGGATTCGCGTGTGGACGCCCGCCGCGATTAAAATATCCTGGAACTTGTGAACCCGGTTGCCGGACGGAGCGGCGGCCCAGTCGCGCTCGGCGACAGGATTCCAAGGAATCAGATTTACCATAACCAATT
The DNA here is from genome assembly GCA_031263295.1 of Rickettsiales bacterium. Lineage (GTDB taxonomy): Bacteria > Pseudomonadota > Alphaproteobacteria > Rs-D84 > Rs-D84 > JAISGC01. The sequence goes on along the minus strand of JAISGC010000092.1, from coordinate 30,718 downwards.
TGCCGCGAAGCAGCGCCGCAAGCTCCGCCGCATTCTCGTCCGAATCATTCACGCCGCCGAGTAAAATATATTCGATCATCAGTTGGCGATTGTGCAGAGTCGAGAACTCGAACGCAGCATCGAGCGTTTCGGCAATTGAATATTTATTCGCAATCGGCATAATTTCGCGGCGCAGAGCATCGTTCGGCGCGTGAAGCGAAATCGCAAGGTTTATCGGTTCGCCAAAATCGCGCAGGCGCCGAATCTCCGGAACCAACCCGCAGGTCGACAATGTTATTCGCCGCCATCCGATATTTAGCTTTTCATTCGCCGCCGCCATAAACGCGATGGTGTTGTCGTAATTAGCCAACGGCTCGCCCGTTCCCATTATTACAATGTGCGTTATGTCGTTCTGATTTTTATCGCCGTTTGGACGCGTGCCGTCTTGCCTGCATTCCCATTGGCACCGCAAAACCTGCGCCGTCATTTCGTCGGCCGTAAGATTCCGCGACAGGCCGAGCAAGGTAGAAGCGCAGAATCGGCAACCCATGGCGCAGCCCGCCTGAGACGAAACGCAAACGCTGTTTCCATAGCTGGTCTTCATTAAAACCGATTCGATTTTCGCGCCTCCCTCTATCTCGAAAAGGAACTTTTTCGTCGCGCCGTCGGCGGATGCCAAAACGCTCTGATCCTTGATTGGCAAGGATTGGAACGATTCTGACAATTTTGATTGAAGCGGCGCGCCGATGTTTTTCATAAGCAAGAAATCAGGGCATCCGCGGTCCAGCCATTCGCGGATTTGCTTGGCGCGGAACTTCGGCTCGCCGAGGTCCGAAACGATTTTTTCAATCTCCGATAAAGATTTGGAATAGAGGTTTTGCATCAGCGCTTTTTCCCCAGGCCCGTTTTTTTCGCAATGCGCGTGCGGCGCAAAGAATGGTTCGGCGCGGTCATGGGATAATCGTCGGGCAGCCCCCACTTTTCGCGATACTGGTCGGGCGTCAGATTGAACCGCCGCTTTATGTATCGGCGCAGCATTATATGTTTCGTCCCGTCCTCGAAGCAAACCAAGTGCCCCGGCTTCACCGATTCGCTGACTTGTTTCGCAGTCAATTGAACGACCGCCGCGCGCCGGAGCGATTCGGCCGCCTGGCGCACCGCCGCGTCTATGGTCAGCTTTGGATTGCCGCGGACCGCCGCCGCCGCAAGGTTCGCGACCGCCGTAGTGAATGCATTGTCTTTCGTCGTTTTCATTGCTATAATTATAGCAGTAAATAAACTTAAAGTAAAATCGCAATAGAATAAAGCATTGCATAAGAGAAAGCCCGGCGCGGCTTCGCGCCAAAGTAAAATGAAAGTAAAACAAAGTATTTCGCCGATTTCAAGCCCGCGCCAGCCGCTGGCCGACCGCATGCGCCCGAAAACGATAGATGAAATCGTGGGCCAGCCGCGACTGCTTGGCGAATCGGGAATCGTGCGCCAAATGGCGGACAACGGCAAATTGTCGAATATGATTTTGTGGGGGCCGCCGGGATGCGGCAAGACGACGATAGCGCGAGCCTTGGCGAAAACGACCGATATGACATTCATTCCGATGTCGGCGGTATTTTCCGGAACGGCCGATATAAAGAAGGCGATGGAGGCGGCGAAGATGGACGCGGTGCTTGGCCGCGGCACGCTTCTGTTTATCGACGAAATCCACCGCTTCAACAAAACACAGCAGGATACATTGCTGCCGTATCTCGAAGACGGCACGGTCGTGTTTGTCGGCGCGACGACCGAGAACCCGTCGTTCTCGTTAAATAACGCCCTGCTCTCGCGGTGCCATATCGGAGTGCTTGAACCGCTCTCATCCTTTGATTTGTTGGGGTTGAGCGAAAGGGCGGAAAAATATCTCGAAGTGTTTCCGTTGCTTGACGACGCGGCGCGAAAGTCGCTCTCCGAAATGGCGGATGGCGACGCGCGCTTTTTATTGAACACAATCGAGTATCTCGCCGACGCAAAAGTCGCGCGCCCGATTTCATCGGAGGCGCTTGATAAACTGGTTCAGAAAAAGGCGATGCTGTCGGACAAGACCGGCGACGAGCATTATAATTTAATCTCGGCCGTGCATAAATCTTTGCGCGCATCCGACACGGACGCGGCGCTTTACTGGGTCGCGCGGATGATGACCGGCGGCCAGGACCCGCAGTATTTATTTCGCCGTCTGACCCGATTCGCAATGGAGGATGTCGGCCTGGCCGATCCGCAGGCAGTGCAGCTCGCCATCGCGTGCTGGAACGCATACGACAGAATGGGCAGTCCCGAAGGCGACATAGCATTGACCGAACTTGTGATTTATCTCGGCACGGCGCCGAAAAGCAATCGCAACGACAAAGCGAAAATGTTCGCATGGGCCGCGGCCGAAAAATACGGGTCCCTGATGCCGCCGAAAAATATACTGAACGCGCCGACGCGAATGATGAAGGATATGGATTACGGCAAAGACTATGTCTATGAGCCCGACACCGAATCGGGATTTTCCGGCCAGAATTGCTTTCCGGAACAAATGGGCCGGCAAAAGTTTTATACGCCGGTCGAGCGCGGCTTCGAGCGCGAGATAAAAAAGCGCCTGGATTACTGGGACAAGATGCGCAGCGAACTTAAACGGCCCTAGCACCCCGTCGGCTTCGGATTCGGCGGAGTGAAGCTCTTGTTCTCGTCCGCTATTTCGTTGCCCTGCCAGTCATAGCATTTCTTGCTCGCGCCCTTGGCCGGATCCTCGAATGTTTTATTGTCGCATTTCATTTCGGCGGCCGAAGTGATTTCTCTCACATCTATCAGCCCATACATAACGAGCCCGTCGGCCTCCATTGAAAACCCGCCGTTTTCGTCGGCCTTTCGGATGCCGTCGACATAGCACTTTTTGCTCGCGCCTTTCTTCGGGTCGCCGAATGTCGCGTTGTCGCATTTGACGGATGTCCCGGCGGTTATGGTTTTCTTTTTCATAATGCCGTAATAAACGCGCTTTCGTTGGGCGCATTCGAGACTGACCGCCGAGGTTGACGCAGTGGTCGTCCCCGCGTCAGGCGGAGTTGTCGCCGTCGTGACGGACGGAGTTGTCGCGGTAGTCGTCGCGGGCGCGCAAGTCGGACATGCCGGAACCGCGGCAACCGCGGCCGCGGTCTTGACGCCGCACTCGGCGGCCGTCAGATGATCCGCCTTTATGTCGGACAATTCTTTTCGCAAGTCGGCCAGCTGGCCGTTCAGACCGCTGATGTCCGGGAACTGGCAGTCCGGCGCGTTCAGCTCGCGGTTGATGCATACGGTCGCGCAGTTCGTGAATATCCGCCCAGCGACATCGACGGCGGGCGAGCGCCCGGCCGCCAGAACAATCATCGCCATTGCGATAAACTTTTTCATAAAATCCTCCCTGTTGCCACCCGAAGCCTTAGCGCAGGTGGTTGGAGTCTTATAACAATCTTTGAGAATTGCGCGGCTTATTCAGCATATTCGCCGCACTCCAACCGAAATCGTTGGAGCATTTATCGTCCCTTCGGACGCTCAAAAGACGGGTTATAAGGCCCGGCGGAATAGCATATCCCGCTGGTTGAAATTATACAAGATTCGATTCCTGAAAACAACCAGATTCTGTTTGCCCGATGGCGCGGATTTTGCTTTAATAAAATAAATGAAGACAATCGTCGCGATTTTATTTTCGATGCTCGCGTTCGCGGCGGGCGCGGTCGATTCGCCGCGCGGCGGCCCGAGCGATACCGGCACGGGCTCAAATCTGCCCAGCTGCACAAACGGAGACCCGGGCTGCAATGTCTATAAATCGGGCGGGAAGTCCGGCGGCAACGGCGGGACCGCGCTTGCAATCGCGGCGGTCGGCGGCGTCGCCGTAGTCGGCATTCTTTGGTATATTTTCCGCGCCCCGCCAAGCGCGCATTTCGCCGGTCAGACGAAACTCGCGGAGTTTTAATATCCGATATTTATAGGCCCGGTCAAAAGCCTATATCCGGAGTTCGCGCATAATCCCGCGCAATTCGGATATGTGCTTCCGAAATGGCCGCCGGTGCCGTTGCATCCGCCGGGCCACACACCGAACCGGCCGGTTATAATCCATCCCGTGGGGTTCGGCGACAAGATTTGGCACCAGCAGAAATCCCCGGTTGGCGAGTGAACCGGTTTTGCGGAATAAACGCTATTCACCGATGAAAATGCAATTGCGGTTGATGTCGGGATGCAACCGGCCGGAATATTGTTTTCGCATCCCGGTCCCTGCGACAAGTCGGACGCGCAGGCATAGCGTCCGGAAATGACTGAGCCATTTTTCATAGTGGTCGTCCAGGTCCGCGCGTTCGCGTCCGCCGACCACGAGGCGACTTCGTTGACCACGCAGAACTTGGCGGCCTCGCTTTCGCCGACGCCGCAAATTAGCAAAGTGCAAATTGCAAAGTTCAATGGAAGCCTGCCGAATGCGCTTTTGCTTTTTCGCGCGCCGCAATTGAACTTTGCACTTTGATAATTGAACTTTCTCATATTTTTCTCCCTGTTTTTGTTTTTGCACTGCCTTCCAACTGGTGTTCCCCTCCTTTGGAGGAGTGGCCGCGGAGCGGCCGGGGTGGTGCTTCACATTGGCACTGACAAAACTTAAACAAAAAATCCTGAAAGGATTTTTTGTCATTCCCGCGAAAGCGGGAATAGGGTTCTAAACCTTACATTCAGCTACTACTTGTTTTCACAATGTTCGTTGTGTGTGTAACAAGTTTTTCGCTAGAAGTCTTAAAGCCCCATTCCCGCATGCGCGGGAATGACAAAAAATTGCTTTGCAATTTTTTGTTTTAGTTTCGACAGCTCCCGCTTTAAGCACCACCCCGCCGCCCACCACACGATGTGTGTCGGGCGGCACCCCTCCAAAGGAGGGGAACGCCACGCGGAAGACATGGCTTCGTCGGGAAAACTTTGATGCGGCCGGGGCGGTTGAGAAATCATATTTGAGAATGATTCTGTTCGGATTGCTCGCAAACAGCCCCCCGACCATAACGGGGTTTGGGCGCAAAAAAACGGCCGACTGGCCGCAAGTTTTTTGCGCGCGGATCACGGCGCAAAAGGCGCGCCGCTCAAATAAAGGCTTCTCACAGCCCGAACGCAAGTTTCCCAACTTGGTTCCGTCAAATAATATCCGAAATGAAAATAAGTTGCAAGAGAAAACGCCGATTCGCTATGCCGCCCAACGCAGCGAAATTTCCGATTTCCGCGCGGACAATGCGGCGTTCAGGTCGAGGCCCAATTCCCGCGCCAGCAGGCATGCGGTTATGACGACATCGCCGAACTCTTCGGTCAGATTTTTCGGATCGAACGAATCGATTTTGCTTTTGCGGCCATAGCCCATGCTGAGCATAGCCGCGCCCGCAAACTCGCCGACTTCTTCGGTCATCTTCGCTATGCGCGCGAGAATCTCGGTATTTCCGTCAAGCTCTTTCAATCGCCCGCTTATATCATTGATAAAATCAATCCATTCTTTTTGGAACATTTTTTTACCCTTTTTGCACTGCGCAATAGCCCGCCCGGCCCGGCATCGGGCCTAGAACAACATATAAATGCTGCCGCCGATGCGAAGGTCTTTCGACTTGGTTTCGTATCCGCCGTTCAGATACCATCCGGTTTTTCCGATTTGGGTTCCGAGTTTCGCGTTTATCCAGGTCTGATCGAAAATGGTCGTGGTGGATTTTCGGAATGTCGCGCCCGCGCCGAAGGACCAGTCGCCGACAAGTCGGAAATACGCCTCGGGCGTCAAGTCTATGTAAGCGATTCCGTGCTCGCGGTCGAATATCCAGTTTGTCAGAACCGTCGCCGACAGCGTCAGAACCTGCCACTGACGCCCGGTCCGCATACCGACGGAATAAACCTCGTCCGAGTAATTCGGCACGACATCGCGGCCGCCGAATCCGAAGCCGAACAGAATATCGGTCGCGCCGGTATCGCCCTTGCCAGCGCGGTATTTTCCCATAACGCCGAGGTTGGAGAACCCGTCCTTGAAGTCGTTGTTCGGATCGTCGTCCTTTTTATTGTTCCCGCCGCTGCGCCAGCGCAAGTCTAGGTCGACCGCGAATCGGTCGGAGTATCCGTAAGAGGCTATCTCGCGCGCCTGAAAATATTTGCCGAAGTCCGCGGATGTGCGGGAAACAAAGTCGCCGAACTTTTCAAGGAACATAGGGTCGGCCGTATCGTCGGCGATTTCGACGGCGCGGGCGGGCGCCACCGCAACGAGCAGTGAGCAATGAGCAATGAGCAATAAAATCCCGCGATAAAGTTTTTTCATTTGTTCTCTCTTCCTTTCCAACGAGCCGCAATTGCTCATTGCTCACTGCACATTGCTAATTATTAAAACGCCGCCAATAACTGCACGCCCACAAGATACTCCCGATAGTCCGCAAACTTTGCGACGCCGACATTGACGACCGGCTCCGTCCCGTCGCCTATATAAGGATGCGGCCCGTAGACATCGGAATTGAATCCGTTCGCGTTATCCCAAAGCGCGAATCGGCCGTAGAGATTCACCGCGACCGAGTTCCACGGCTGATAGGCGATCGACGCCTGCGCCAGAACCTGCGAATGCCATTCAAGATCCTGATATGTTATCTGCAAGTCGCTGGACCAGTCCTCGTTTATCGCCGCGAACAGGCCCGCGCCCGCCGCGTAGTAAATCGAATTGCTGGTCTTTTCTTTCAGCATAAAATATTCGCTCTGGCCGTATTGGTTCGTGATGCCGAATCCGTATCCGTTCGAATGGTCCCAGTTTATGAACTGCGCGCCCGCAAGCCCGTATATGGTCGTGTCGTCGTTCTTGTATCCGATTTTGGTGTTGACCGAAAAGACATTGCCGACATCCTTGGCATTCTCGATTCCGCCGAACAGGAACGAAATCCAGTTCTTGCTGTCCGAGACGCGCCACTTGAACCCGGCGCCGAAGGACGCCAACCTGCTGTCGTCGTATTTGTCGACATCGAGCGGAAACGGCACCGTGTCCCACTTTACACGCAATTCATCGCGCGCGAAGCGGACCTCGCCCAATATCGCGAAGTTGTCGGTTATTCCGTATGACAGATTTTCTGTGAACGAGACGGAGTTGTTGTCCAGTTTGCCTTTGTTATTGGCCCACGCGCCGTTGTCTATGTCAAACTTGAATCCGGCGCCGGAAAAAGACGCGTCGGTTATGCTGAAAAATGTTTCTTTCAGCGGCTGATAAAAAGGATTGGCCAAATTATATTTCTTGTCGTTCGCGGCGCGATATGTCTCGGCGCGCGCGGAGCGGGCCGCGGCGCATCCGTCGCCGGTGCAGCCCGCATAGGTATTTTGCGCGGCGGCGCTTCTGCGCGACGGACCGGTGTAATAGAGATTCACTTCCTGCTTGACCCGCAGCGGCGCGCCATTTGTCTTGATGGTCTGCACGGCGGCGGTTTGCTTTTTGGCCGGGCCTCCGGACAAATCGGCGGTGCTGTTTGCGGCGATCGCCGCGCCCGGAAGAAGCGCGATAAGCGCGAGTATTTTCTTCATAGACAAATCCTTTTATTTTGTGGGGATTATATCATAAAAAGCATATGAAATCAAAAATAACAAAAACAAACCACGAAGTGGTTTGTCATTCCCGCGCAGGCGGGAATAGGGCTTTCAGCCTTATAACAACAAACTTGTTTCACATACAAATGTAATCTGGAAAACAAGTAGTAGCTGAATGTAAGGTTTAGAACCCTATTCCCGCTTTCGCGGGAATGACAAACGATTGCTTGCGCAATCGTTTGTTTTGATTTTATTGCTCGCTGGGCGCTTCCGTCGGTTCGGTCCCTTCGGCGTCGGCCTCGGGCGTCCCCTGCATATCGTCGGCTATGCCGTTCGACTTTTCCATAATTTTGGAAAGCAGCTCTTCCTGGGCCGCGGGATTATTACGCAGCCATTCGCGTGCGTTCGCCTCGCCCTGCCCTATGCGTTCGGAGTTCAGGGAATAGAACGCGCCCGCCTTGTCTATCAGCCCGTATTTCACGCCCATATCCAAAATCTCGGACACTCGCGAAATGCCCTCGCCATACATAATCTTGAAGTCGACGACGCGGAAAGGCGGCGCGACTTTGTTTTTGACGACTTTCACGCGCGTCTCGTTTCCGACTACATTCTCTTTATCCTTTATCGCGCCGGTGCGGCGGATGTCCAGGCGGACCGAGGCGTAGAACTTCAAGGCGTTGCCGCCCGATGTCGTTTCGGGATTGCCGAACATAACGCCGATTTTCATACGAATCTGGTTGATGAATATAAGGAGAACATTGTTGCGCGAAACCGATTGCGCCAGTTTTTTCAAGCCCTGCGACATCAGGCGCGCGGTCGTGCCGACGAACGAATCGCCTATGTTGCCGTTTATCTCGGCCTGCGGAATCAGAGCCGCGACCGAATCGACCACGACGACATCGACCGCGCCCGATTGTATCAGAGTGTTGGCGATTTCAAGCGCCTGCTCGCCCGAATCGGGTTGCGATATAATCATATTCTTGACATCGCATCCGAGTTTTTTTGCATAACTCGTATCCAGCGCATTCTCGGCGTCTATATAGGCGACGGTTCCGCCCTTTTTCTGCGATTCGGCGCAGGCGTGCAGCGCGAGCGTCGTTTTCCCGGACGATTCCGGGCCGTATATTTCGACTATGCGCCCGCGCGGGTATCCGCCTATGCCGAGCGCTATATCGAGGCCGAGGGATCCGGTCGAGATGGATTCGATGTTATGGTTCGCGTCGTCGCCGAACTGCATGATGGCCTCTTTGCCGAACTGCTTTTGTATCTGCGCGAGCGCGGATTCCAGGGCCGGGTTCTTCGACAGGACGCTGTTTGGTATGTCGGCTTTTTTCGCCATATCTTTTCCTTTTGGTTTCGGACAATCCTAGCTTTTTTTCCGCGCAAAAACAACCGCTATTTATGGTATAATTCCGGCGATGAAATCCGATAGATACATTTCGACGAAACACGGGGTCAGCGGATTTTCGTTCGCGAACCTGGGGCTGTTCACCGGATTCGGCGACGGGATAATCAGCGCGGTCTATTCCCTTATATTATTGGAGATTTGGAAAACGCCAGAGATGGTCGGATTGTATTCCTCGGCATATTTCGCATTCGGCCTGATTATCCAGATTTTTTTCGGCGAGGCCATGCGGATGTTTTCCAAGGCGAAGCTTTTCTACTTCGCTATGTTTTCCATTTTCGTCAGCTATATACTTTTGTCGTTCTCGGTCAAGCCCATGACATTTCTGATTTTGGATTTCTTCACGGCGATACCGCTGGTTTTGATAATGACGCTGATACCGCTGTTTATGGCGGACTTCGCGGGCCGGGGCGGAATCGCGAAGATGAACGGGCGATACCATCTGTGGCTGAATGTCGGCGCGGTTTTGGCTCCGGTGATAGCGATGCAGATTGCGGGCGTCTTCGGCAACCGCAGCGCATTCTTCGCCAGCAGCATAATGTATCTGGCCGGATGGATTATGTTCAAGCATTACAATATTGTTCAAGAGGAGAAAAAGCTGCCGCGCATATCGCCCAACAGAACCCTGCGCTCCATCTGGCGCGGAGTGATTCAGTATTTCGGGCGCGCGGATTTCCGCAGGGCCTATGCTCTGAACTTCGGCTATTACGCGATGAAGTCGCTCCGCATTCTATACTGGCCGATAATAGTCATCGAGGCGGGATTTACCAAAGACGCGCTCGGCCTGATTCTGACCGCGGGCATTCTGCCCTATGTTATTTTGTCCGAGCCCACGGGCCGGATAGCGCGCCGCTTCGGCAAGAAGGGAACGACCGCGGGGCTCGGCCTGGCGTTTATTCTTTTCATAGCGTGCAGCTTCCTGATGTTCTTCGCCAAGGGAGATATGATGATTTGGATATTCATAATGATGCAGGTCTCCGGCGCGATTCAGGAAGCGCTTCACGACCTGGTATTTTTCGATGTCGCGAAAAAAGACGAGCAGTCCAGATTCTACGGAATATTCAACACTTCGACGAATCTTCCGAAATTCATAACGCCGTTGGTCGGCGCGGCGGCGATATTTCTTTTGGGCCAGACGCGCGCCGTGTGGATCGCGACCGGAATCTTCGGAATAATAACAACAATGGTGTTGTTTTCCGGCCGAAAGAAGTGATATAGTTTCAGTATGCCCGACACATTGAGAAAAGATTTTGACCGCATTCTTGAACTTCCATTGGAACAGGATTATTTCGATACGAAGGTCCTCAATTTCGACAGAGCGCGTGCTTTGCGCCGATTAAAAGGCGCAAATGGGAATTATAAAAGATACGCCGGCTCGCCTTTGCGCTACGCGGGCGGAAAATCCTTGGCCGTTGGAAAGATTCTCGAATACATACCCGATAAAGCGAAGCTTGTCGCATCGCCTTTCATCGGCGGCGCCAGCGTCGAGATTGCGATTGCGCGCGAATTAAAAATCCCGGTCGTCGCATACGACATATTCGATATGCTCGCGAACTATTGGAAAGTGCAGACTACGCAGCCGAATGAATTGGCGGATCGGCTCGCCGGGATCGCTCCGACCGCGGAAGAATACGAGCACATAAAAAATATACTGAAAGAGCACTGGAATAAAGTCGACGGATACGACGGAAAACTAGACCCGCTCGACGCCGCGGCGTATTATTTCTTCAACCATAATCTTTCATACGGGCCGGGATTTCTGGGCTGGATGTCGTCGATTTACAAAGATAGTAAAAAATACGACGCTATGGTTTCGCGCGTGCGCGATTTCCGCGCGGACCTGCGTGTGTTCAACGAATCCTTCGCGACCAGCATCCCGAAGCACAACGGAGATTTTCTTTACTTGGATCCGCCGTATTTTCTGGCTGGCGATTCCAAGATGTTCCGCGGGATATACCCGATGCGGAACTTTCCGATACACCACAACGGATTCGACCACGAGACGCTGGCGAGGCTTTTGCGCGCGCACAAAGGAGGATTCGTCTTGTCATACAACGACTGCGCCTGGATCCGCGATGCCTACAAGGATTTCAAGATTATCGAGACATCATGGCAATATACCATGGGCCAGGGCGAAACGCGCATCGGCAAGAATCGCGCGGAGCGCGATTATGACAACGGGAATGTGAAGCACTCGCACGAACTGATTATCATCGGAGAATAAAATGAAAATATCCCAAGTGAAAACCGCATTCAAGATTGCCGATGTGAAAATAAAATCCGGCGATGTTCTGGACTTCATATATCTGCCGAAGATTATCGATGAAAAAGGGAACGGGCTGGCGACGGACATATTAAAGCGCAATATCGGCCGCGTCTATATAATCGCCGTGAACGGAATTATCAAAAAAATAGGCGGATCCGAAGACAAGGGCGGAATGAAGGGAACACTGAACATCTACAAAACCGGCGGCTTGAACGGCCAGCCTAGCCAGAGATCCATAGGAGTTTGGTGGCATCTGTTCCATGAACTATCCGACGGGAAGAAAATCGAAATATATATGATTTACCAGCAAGACTTTGTCGGAAGCGTCAAAGGCCTGTTCGGAGAAACTGAACAAAAAGTATCCATATCATACAAGCATATCGAAAACGCATGCCTTGCCGATTTTCACAAAACCGAAAAAAAGTATCCCGATTGGAACTATCAGGAAAATCATGAGCCATGGGAAGCCGAGATAGATGAGCTTGAAAGAATATGCAAATACAACAAGGGCAAAGCCGGCAAGATAAAAATCCACGATATTGGCGGGGAATTGAAAAAACGCGGATTTGCGAAAACAAAAATTGTAAGAAATTACAAATAAACGAAAAAAAACGATTGACAAATGTTTCAGGATAGGTCAAGATTCCTGCTGGGAACAAAGATACAGCCGAAATCGATCCTAACAATATCGGCAATGGCGGCCCTAACAAGCCTGAATCGTCTGTTGGTTTTGTCCCGCACTATGGCCGGGATGTGATTGCTATACAATACGATCTATATATCGGAAGGCAGTCAGGTCAATATTGCTGACTTGTTAGCTCCCGGCCGCCTGTTTCAAGTCAGGCGTTTATTCCTGTTGCTTTCGTCCGCCAAAAATCCGACAATGGAAATATGTCAAAAGAAATCTATATAAAAATCGAAAAAGACGGGCCGTATCTTTTATACGGCGCGCCGTCCATAGCGCAGAAAGTAATCCTGACGGATGAAAACGGCATCAGCGTAAAATACGGCGAGGGAAAATCCTTCGAGATAAAGACCGACCCGGTCGCAGTCTGCCGATGCGGGCGATCGAAAAACGCGCCGTTCTGCGACGGCTCGCACGCGGCCGCGCATTTCGACGGGACGGAGACTGCGGATAAAACGCCGATAATGAAGCAGCCTTCGGCCGAATCGATCGACGGCCCGGACCTGACCCTTTTGGACAACCAAAACTATTGCGCCTTCGCGCGTTTTTGCGATAGGGGCGGAAGAATCTGGAATCTGGTCGCATCGGGGCAAAATCCGAAACTCGCGATAGAAGAGGCGAATCTGTGTCCCGCGGGACGGCTCTTGATGTTCACGAAAGACGGCAAATCCTTGGAAGACAAAACGGCGCCGGAGGTCGATGCAATCGAAGACGGCGGGCTCGGCATATCGGGGCCGCTTTGGATTCGCGGCGGAATAAAAGTCATCGGTGCGGACGGAGAGGTTTATGAAGTCCGCCAAAAACAGACCCTATGTCGATGCGGCGCATCCGCGAACAAGCCCTTCTGCAACGGCGCGCACGCGTCGATGAAATGGAAAGCAAATTATAAATGAGCAATTAGCAATGAGCAGTGAGCAATGAGAACACTCCTATTGCTCACTGCTCATTGCTAATTGCTCATTTTTTATTCAAGAACGCAATCGCGTCCATCGCGGCCTCGCAGCCCCATCCAGTGGCGACGCAAATCTGCATCTTTCCGGTGTGCCGGACATCGCCCGCCGCGAACAGCCCGTCCGTCATCCGCGCCGTATTCGCATCCGTCAGCAGTCGGCCCATATGGTCGCGGTCGTAATTTTCCGACAGAAAGTCCGTATTGGCCTCGTGCCCTATCGCGACGAACAATCCGTCCGCTTTCAATTCGCCGACGGTCGTCTTCAATCCGGTCAGGCCCGTCGCGTCGCCGACGACCTCCGTTATTTCGGCATCGAAAACGCATTCTATGTTTTTCGTCTCTTCGACGCGCTTGACCAGAACGGCCTCGGCGCGCGTGAAGGCGGGCTTCCTATATATGATATAGACTTTCTCGGCAAGATTCGCCAAATAGAGCGCGTCGTTCAGCGCCGAATTGCCGCCGCCATAGACGGCGACGACTTTCTTGCTGTAAAAAAATCCGTCGCAGGTCGCGCAATAGGAAACGCCCTTTCCGGCGAACTCGCGCGCGCCCGCGATTTCGAGCTTTTTGGGCGACGCCCCGGTCGCGATTATGACCGCGGTTCCTTCGTATGTCTTGCCGTCGGTGGCGGCGACTTTATATCCCGCGTCCATAGCTTCGACTTTTTTAGCGGCGGCGCCGACAAACTCGGCCCCGAACTCGACGGCCTGCTTTTTCATAAACTCGGCCAGTTCGGTCCCGGAGCCCGCAAAGCCCGGATAGTTTTCAAGCTTCGGAATGCCCGCCATCTGGCCGCCCAAGGTATCGCCGCCGAGAACCAAGGTCTTTTTATTCGCGCGCGCGCCGTATAGCGCCGCCGTCAATCCCGCGGGCCCGCTGCCCAAAACGATAATATCGTAAGTCATTGTCTTTTTCCTTTAAGTAATTAGGTATCAGGTATCTGGGAATAGGTATCAGGGGTGCAGTGCAAATCATAACGCCAATGCATTACAACAAGTGCCGTCCTCCTGATACCTATTCCCAGATACCTGATACCTTTGCAAAATTATGCCCTAAAATTGTCCTTTTCACAAGCCGCGGTTCAGATTGCCGCAAAAATCTTCGCACAATTTGCCTTTGCGTCAACAATTTGTTGTCAAGCGCCGAAAAATATCCCAAGAATCCGCCAAACCATACGGCGCAAGCAAAAAAGTAAAAAAATTGCAATTTTTTTATGCCCCCGAATCAGCCCTAAAAACTATATATTGTGGTCGTTTCGGAAAAACGACACTATACATTGATTTTTTATATGATATAATGTTAAACGGAATAAAGGAGGCATTTCTATGAACGAATCGTTAAAACTTTTGTCTGATCTGACATTTTATATGAAATACTCCAAGTATGACCCGGAAAAAAAGCGCCGCGAGACCTGGGACGAGACCGTCGACCGCAATATGAATATGCACCTCGCGAAGTTCCCCCAGTGCAAAGACGAAATAGAGGCGGCCTATAAGCTGGTCCGCGCGAAAAAGATTCTGCCGTCGATGCGCTCTATGCAGTTCGGCGGCGAGGCCGTGATGCGCAACAACGCGCGGATGTATAATTGTTCGGCCATCGGGCTCGACACATTGGACGCATTCGCGGACTTGATGTATCTGTTATTGTGCGGCTGCGGGGTCGGATTCTCCGTTCGCCGCAATTTTATTGGAAAATTGCCCAAATTGGCGGCGCGCTCGGGCAAAAAGACGACATTCCAGCCGGAAGACTCAATCGAGGGCTGGGCCGACTGCATCCGCGCGATAACCAAGGCTTATTTTCAGACCGGCGATTCGCTTGAAATAGATTACTCGCCCATACGGCCAAAGGGCGCTCTGATTCGCAGCTCCATGTGCGCGGCCCCGGGACCCGAACCCTTGAAGGCGACATCGGATAATATAATGAGGCTTCTTGACAGAAAGATAACGGCTGGCGAATCGACGCTGACCAGCCTTGACTGCTATGACATATGCTGCTTTATATCCGAGGCGATTTTATCGGGCGGCGTGCGCCGTTCGGCGATGATATGCCTGTTCGACAAAGACGACGATCTGATGCTGCACGCCAAGGAAGGCGAATGGTGGAAGGATAATCCGCAGCGAGGACTCGCCAACAACTCCGTTCAGTTCGACCGCGGAAATGTTTCCAAGGAAGAGTTCGACAAGATATTCAAGCAGACCGAGGCGTCTGGCTGCGGCGAGCCGGGCGTGGTCTGGACAAACAATCCCGACTGGC
Organism: Rickettsiales bacterium; assembly: GCA_031263295.1. GTDB lineage: Bacteria > Pseudomonadota > Alphaproteobacteria > Rs-D84 > Rs-D84 > JAISGC01. The sequence goes on along the minus strand of JAISGC010000092.1, from coordinate 15,633 downwards.
TGGTGAACCCGTGCTGCGAGATTTCGATGCCGAGCCACGGATTCTGCAACCTAACATCGGTAAATATGGGCAATATGGAAACCGAAGAGGACTTTTTCGAGCGCGCATATTACGCGTCCGTCCTCGGGACTTTGCAGGCGGCCTATACGAACTTCATATATATAGACCCGGAATGGAAGAAGAACGCGGACGATATGGCCCTCATAGGAGTCTCTTTGACCGGAATCGCGTCGCATCCAGATTTGACCAAGATAAACTTCGAGGGAGCGGCCGCGAAGGTCAAGGAAGCCAACGCCCTGATTGCTAAAAAAATCGGCATCAAGACCGCCGACCGCCAGACGACCATCAAGCCGGACGGCACGGGCTCCTTGGTTCTCGGCACTTCGTCGGGCATACATCCGTGGCATGCGAAGCATTACATCCGGCGCCTTCGCGTGAACAAGATGGAGCCGCTTTACGATTATATGAAAAAGAACTTCCCCGAACTTATCGAGGACGAGGAAATGAACCCGACGAAAAACGGAGTGCTGTCGTTGGTCATCAAGGCCCCCGACGGCGCCATAACGCGCCGCGCCCAGACCGCATTGGAGTTCTTGGAACGGGTCAAATATATGTTTGAGCATTGGATAAAGCCCGGCCACATCAGCGGCGACAACTATAACAATGTCTCCTGCACCTGCAATGTGAAGAATCACGAGTGGGACGAGGTTCGGGAGTGGATGTGGGAAAACCGCGACAACTACACCGGCATATCGCTGCTGCCCTATTCCGATTCGTCTTATATCCAGGCCCCGTTCGAGGACACGAACGAAGAGGAATACAAGAAGTTCGCGGGAACGCGCGAGTTCCACTTGGACGAAATAGAGGAAGAAAAGAACTTTGTGAACTTCGTCGCCGATTCGGTGGCCTGCGCCGGCGGCGCGTGCGAGGTTGTGTAGAAGAGAGGTATAGCGGGGTGTTCACCACGAAGCCGATGACGGGGTAGTGGTAATTTTATTAAAAGAGAGAGTAATAGAATGGCGCTTGTGACAACTAAACTTGGGGATAACGGAATGACGCAGATTGCGCCGGACGCAATGGCGCCGAAATCGGCCGCCATACTCGATGTTATGGGCAACATCGACGAATTGTCCTGCGTGCTCGGGCTCTGCGACGGCAAGTTCGAGGCGATACAATCATTCTTGTCCGAACTGATGGGATACCTTTATTATAGGAACAACAACGAGACGGCGCTCGCGCGGCAAATCACGCTGATGGAGGATTATGTCTCCGGCCACAACAATTCCATTCCGACCTGGTTCGTGAATCCGAAGGGATTCGTGTCATTGGCCCGCGCGGTCTGCCGCCGCGCCGAGCGCTCGGTCGTGAAAATGAACAACGACCAGCGCGAATCGGGCGACGCCGCCTATAACCTTTACCCGATAATGAGATACTTAAACCGCCTGTCGGACTATCTGTTTGTGAAAAGCTTCGAGCGCGAGGCGAATATGCCCGAATTATTCCCCGACGAACTGGCATCCCAGGACCAGCGCCGCGCAATGGCTATGTGATGGGAACTAGGACTAGGATTAGGACTAGTGGAGCCCGACTTCCCGCCGCCCCTAGTCCTAATCCTAGTCCCTAGTCCTTTTTTATGATATAATCCTCTTAAACAAAAAGGATCGCGCAATGAAAAAAATACTTTCCGTAATATCGCTCGCCCTGCTCGCTTCATGCGGCACGGATCCGATGGACCTTGTGAAGGAAACGACGCTGAAAGACACGCATGCCTTTTGTATGGACGCGCATAATAATAACAAGGAATATTGCGACTGCGAAGTGCGCGAGCTTAAAAAGACATTCCCGTGGGACGATTATATGACCGCGATTGACACAATCGCGCACCAAGAGGCCCATGTCGAGAAAGTCCTGGCGAAATACGACGGCGACGCGGCCAAGGCCTTGGAAGAATTGAACTGCCCGACCTGCTATTTCGCAATCGCGCTGAATTATGTAACCGTGAACCCGTCCCCCAAATGCGCGGACCTTGTGAAGTAATTGCCTTATTTATTATGAAATCATAAACAAACCACGAAGTGGTTTGTCATTCCCGCGCAGGCGGGAATGACAAAAAATTGCTTTGCAATTTTTTGTTTTAGTTTTGTTCTTTTTCATTTCCCCGCAACCCACAATATATGCTATAATTCCCCCGTCGCGGGATTTTCCGCGATGGGGTTTTACGACCCGATTATGAGCGTCCGAACAGGACGAAAATCGCTCCAACCATCGGTTGGAGGGCGCGCGAATATATTGAATAAGCGGCACAATTCTCATAAATTGTCGTAAACCTCCAACCGCCATAGCAATGGCGGATTTACGAAAGGAGGATTGATATGAAAATATTTTTCGTTTTTGCCGCAACAATCGCGGCGGCGGCATCTGCGGCCGGGGCGGTCAATGTGCCCGCATCCGTATTCCAAAGCTGCGCCAAGGCCTGCATAAACAACGCCGTTTTCCCAGACTGCGCGTCCCCGTCCCCAGATGTAGAAACCTTGAAGACGCAATTGTCCGATTCGAAAAAAGAGATTGCCGCAATAAAGGCGGACCACCTTACGGCGGCGCAGTGCAACACGAAAGTGGCGACGGAAAAGCAGGCGGCGACGGCGGCATGCGACACGAAAAACACCGCCGCGGCCGGGGCCGCCTCCGCGGACATCGCCGCGTTGAGATCGCAATTGGCCGATTCGAAAAAAGAGCTCGCCGCAATAAAGGCGGACCACCTTACGGCGGCGCAGTGCGACGCGAAAATAACGACGGCAAACCCGGCCAAGACCGACCCTACAATAAAGGTGCTGCCATTCACGAAGGCCGAATGCGACAGAAAAAGAATCATCTATATGGCTTCGGCAATAACAACCAAAGCATTTACAATGGGCGACTCATTCGATTGCAAAGTAGATTCGAGGAGAGGTTTTTCCAAAGATCCTGCGCCCGGCAAACTGAAATCTTGCTGGATTCTGGGCCAGTTTAATCGTTGGACGGAAGGCACCATGAATATCCCAATGCCTTATAACGCCTTGGTGTTTTTCGGCGCAGATTCAAGGCCGAATGTTCTTACGGAGCAAGAGGCGACCGGCAAGATGGCAATAAGATGCGGTCGGGATCGTTTTTCGACACCGGCGGAAACCTGGTATAATCAAGACAAAGGCAATTTATCTTGCTTTGACAGCAACGGAAGATTTTTGGCGAAAGAAAATACCATCTTCAATATTCCAGATTCATTCAGGCTGATGGATGGCTGCGACTAGCCTCGCCTGCTCCGCCCCGCGGGCCCGCAGGGTCCCGGCGGGGCGGGGTGGTGGCGAAGAACCGCACTGCGTCGCGCATTTTTCACTCTTTAACTTTCCAATCTTTTATGCTATAATTCCCCCAGCGCGGGAAATCCTCGCGCCGGGCTTCATAACCCGTAGTTTTCGCGTCCGAAGGGACGATAAATGCTCCAACAATACCGGTTGGAGTGTGCGAATATACCGAATAAGCACGCAATTCCGAAAACGATTGTTATGAAACTCCAACCACCTTGGGCGATGCTTCGGGTGGCGATGGTCGATGCGCAAATGGATTTTATATGAAAAAACTTTTCGCCACTATGTTCTTTATCGCGGCCGCGATGTCGGCGCGGGCCGTGAATGTCGATTCGGGCGTGTTCCAAAACTGCGCCAAGGTCTGCATCAACCGCGCGGTATCGGTCCCGGACTGCGCGTTCCCGGACATAGCCGCCTTGAAAAACCAACTGGCCGATTTGCAAAAAAAGCAGGCCGAAATGATTACGAACGCGCAATGCGACGCGAAAATAACTATGGCCAGGCGCGAGGCGTCGTTCGCCGCATCTTCCGCGGCAACGCCGCCCGCAAACACGGCAACCGCGACATCCGCCGCGGCTCCTGCGGCAACGCCCGCTGCGGCGCCGAAACTATCCGACGCGGAATGCAACGCGAAAAAAATCGTTTATATTGGATTTACAATCGGCCAGCGCTTCGCCAAGGACGCCAAAGTTAAATGCAACAACGCGACATTCGGCGACCCCGCGCCGGGCAAGCAGAAGTTCTGCTGGATAGCAGGCCAGCAAAACCGCATCGCGGAATCGCTCGACTTCACGATGCCTTTTGCCGGGAATGTATTTTACGGCGAAGCCGCGGCGGCGCGTTATCTGACAGACGCAGAGATGAAGCGCACGGACGGCGGAAACGGAAAAATGGGATGCCTGCGGGATAATTTCAGGACATCCACCGGAGCGCCCGCCAAAGATTGGTTAAAAGTCATTCCGGAAGGCAAAGCAAGATGCACGGACGGAGAGGGAGTAATCCTTGGGGAGGAAAATACGAACTTCGATATTCCCAAATTTCCGGAAGGATGCTGACCGGCGCGCCGCCGGCGTCATTCTCTTTTGCTCTGAAATCTTATCACGCGCCTTCTCCTGCCCCACGGACCCGCAGGGTCCAAGTGGGGCGGGAAAGTTTTGCTTGGCGAGCGACGAAGGGTCGCAGACCCGGAGTCGCGAGCCCTAGCAAAACTTGGGCGGGGTGAATACTGACTATTTTCCGAAAAACTTTTTCAGCAGAGCATACGCCTTTCCGATTTCTATGAATCTGCTCTGATCCTTGGATTTGCTGGCGTCGGGGTGATGCGCCTTGGCGAGCGCGCGGTATTTTTTCTGAACCTCGCCCCAGCCCGCCGTCGACGGCAGGCCAAACAGATTGAACGCGCGCGCGATGTCGGTCGGCGCGGATTTTTTCTTTTCGGGCACCCTGGTCTTGCCCGCCAGGAAATCGCGTATGGCCGCGGTGTATGACCCGTCGGCCCGCTGCTCGCCGAAAGTATCCTTCTCCCATTCGCGGTCGATTTCGTCCTCGGTCATACCGGCGTAATAATTCCAGTTCTTGTTGTATTCGGCCGCATGCTCCTGACAGAAATGCCAATAGTCTTTCAGCTCGCGATTCTTCGGGCAGCGGCAGTTGCCCAGTTTTTCGCATCCCTTAAAATCACATTTTTGTATCATAGGAAATATAACCCTATCACTTTTGCACTGAAAAAGCCAATGCCCGCGGTGGCTCGCCGCTTATTTATTCCTTGCGAGCGGATGATGCTTGAAAACATCGTTCTTTAATTTGTCCGCGCGGACATGTGTATAGATTTGCGTCGTCGAAATATCCTCGTGTCCGAGCATAACCTGAATCGCGCGCAGATTCGCGCCGTTCTCCAACAGATGCGACGCGAAGGAATGACGCAGCTTGTGCGGGCTGACGCGCTCCGGGGAGATGCCCGCGAGCACCGCGCACTTTTTTATAATCTTGAAAAATCCGTCGCGCGTGATGTGCTTGGACGCGCCGGACGAACAAAAGACAAACGGTGATTCACTATTCGGAAATGCATCGCGGACCGCCATATATTTTTCAAGCGCCGCCGCGGCCTCGCGGTGCATCGGAACGATGCGCTCCTTGCTTCCCTTGCCTTTGACGAGAAGCCGGTCGCCCAGGACTGATTTTATTTTCAGCTCGCACAGCTCCGAAACGCGGAGGCCCGACGCATAGGACAACTCTATCATCGCGCGGATGCGCGCGGAATGCTTTGCATCGTCGGCCTGCGAAATCAACAGGTCGATTTCGTCTGCGGTCAGAACGCCGGGCAGTTTTTTCGTCCGCTTCGGCAAATCCAGCGCGGCGGCTGGATTTTCCGAAATTATTTTTTCAATCATCAGAAACTTATAATATCCGCGGAGGGCCGAGCATTTGCGCGCGACCGATGTCGCGGCCGCGCCGTTGCGAACGAGGCCCGTTATAAAGTCTTGCAAATCCGCGGCGGTCGCCGCCGCCAAATCGCCGACCGCGGCGGACGCCTGCGCCAGATCCCGCCCGTAAGATTCGAGCGTCTTCGCGCCGCGCCCTTTTTCGGCCGACAGCGATTCCAAAAATAATTCAGTATAATTCATACTCGATTTCGCCGGACCTGCCCGCGTTCGGATGCTTCGGCACATAGAACGCCAGCGCAAGCAGGGCCGCCATCGCAATCCAGAAAACAACCTTGTTGCGAAACTTATTTTTTTTCTTCAACGGCATTCTTTTCTCTTTCTTTATAGTTATGCTACTGCCAAGGGCCCGCCCGCGGTCGCCAGACCGCCCTCCTTTACTTATTCTCTGCTCTGATTATCCCGCTGGCCGAAAGGAACAGAACTATCGCGGGCGGCGCCAAGGCCGCGACCAATGGCGGCATCGCGCCACTGGACCCCATTGCGGAAAATATCTGAATGACGAAATAGACCACAAAGCACGCGAGGATTCCGAATCCGAACTTTTTCGCGAACGAGAAATTGCGGCGCTCTCGGGTCTGCGAAAACAGCGCGCCCATCACGCACATGGAAACCATAACGAGCGGCAGGAACAAGAGCGACAAAAACTGCATCAGATGCGCGTCGGTCCCGGCGCCCATCCCGCGCAAAGCGGCGATAAACCCGGGCAGTTCCCAGAACGAGACCTGGTTGGTTTTAAGGTATCGCTTCATAACATTCTCGCCGGTCAGGGTCGTATCGGCGGACCAGTCCGCGGTCCGGAGCGCGCCGTCTTTGGACAATATCGCGGCGCCCTTCGCGGATAGGCGCCCGCCGCGCAGTGATAAAACTTTTGCGTCGACGCGCTCTTCTATCTGGAACGCGGCGTTCTGGCGCAGAATCGCGGCGTCGACAAAATCGAGGCCGTCGCCCGCGCTGTTCAGATTCACGCTGCGGATGATAATCGCGCCGTCTCCGGTCTTCTCGCGCAGCCAGACGGCATCGTCTATCTTTTCAATCTTGGAATTGATTTTGCTTTCCAAATCGTAATTGGCGCCGATTGGATTGATAACCATCGCGGCCAGCATTCCGAACGACAGCGACACCCATAGCATCGGCCGCATTATCTTATAGGCCGACCAACCGGCGGACTGGACTATGACCAGTTCGCTCGATACAAGCAGCCGATAGAACGCGAGCAAGGTTCCTATAAAGGCCGCGAGCGGAAGGAACATCGGAAACAGCTCGAAGAAGTGGGACAGAGACAAAGACAGCGCGGCGGGCACGCTCGGCGCCCCGGCAATATCCTGCATAAACGATGTCGCGAAAATAATCCCGCTGACGATAAGGACGACCAGGCCCAGGGATTTCGCAAATCGAAGCGCCAAAAAACGCGTCATAATCGGCATAACTTGCAAATTATAGCTTTTAATTTATAATCTTGCAAATATAGGAAAGGACCCATGAACAAACAACCGATTTCGCGCGCGGGCTTCGACCGCTTGCAGTCCGAGCTGCGCCATTTGACGGAGGTCGAGCGCCCGGCGATTTTGACGGCCGTCCATACGGCGCGCGAACTCGGCGACCTGTCCGAGAATGCGGATTACAAGACCGCCAAGGACGACCAGCGGAGAATCGACCGCGACATAGCGCGCCTTGAATCCATACTGAAAAACGCCAATGTCATAGACACGGCCGCGCTTTCGGGGGATTCGGTTATGTTCGGGGCCATGGTCTCGCTCGAAGACGAGGACGGACGGAAAGTCCGCTATCGGATTTTGGCCGAATGCGAGGCGAACGCCGCGGCGGGAATAATATCGAACACATCGCCGCTCGCCCGCGCTATGATCGGAAAAAGCAAGGGCGACGCCTTCGTCGTCCGGATGCCCGGCGGAGAAAAAGAGTTCGAGATAATCGATGTGAAATATGGCGATTGATTTGACCTATCTTAAAAAGCGCGCGGAGATGACGACCGACATAGCGGACGAAAAAGTCCGCGCGGCTCTGTCGAAAATCGTCGCGCCAAGAATAGAGGTCCCCGCCCTGCCCGCGCCCGAAGGAACTGATTTTGCCGCGGCGAAGCTTATGAGAAATTGGATTGATTTGATACCGGCGGATCGGCGCGGATGGATGTCGATAAGATACGAGGACGGCGGATGCGCGGACACGGAAATGTGTCTTCGCGCGGCTATGACCGCGCCAGCCTATGAATCGTTCCGATCCTTTGTTTGCAAGGATCCGAACGAAAACGATATGGAGCCCGCGCACATTGCCTTGTGGCGCGCATTCGTGTTGAAGGAGCCCGTCGGAATGGATTTCGGCAATTATGAAATGAACAACATTTGGAACGCGCTGCCCGTTGATATTTCTCATAAAAAAATCAAAATGGACGCGCCGGATTTCAATGATTTTTACGCTATGATTAAATGCGCGGAATGGGTGATAGAAAATGCAGGTTAGGATTCTGCCCGATGAACTGATTGACAGAATCGCCGCGGGCGAGGTGGTCGAACGGCCCGCCAGCGTCGTCAAAGAACTGGTCGAAAACGCGCTGGACGCGGGCGGAACCGAGATAACGATAAATGTCATAGACGGCGGGCGAACGCTGATACAGGTCGCGGACAACGGCGGCGGAATGTCGCGCGAGGATTTGGAGAAATCGGTCCTGCGCCATGCAACCAGCAAGCTGCCCACGGACGATTTATTGAACATAAACTTTATGGGATTCCGCGGCGAGGCCCTGCCGTCGATTTCGTCGGTCTCGGAGACCATCATAGAAACGAACGGAATGGCGCTTGAAAACGGGGCCGTCCGCCCGAGCAGTTGGGAATCGGGCACGCGCGTCCGCGTCAAAAATCTTTTCCAAAAAGTCCCCGCAAGATTGAAGTTTCTCCGCGCCGACAGGGTCGAGATGATGGCGATTGCCGAGGTCGTGAAACGGCTCGCGCTCGCGCGCCCCGACATCGGCTTCAACCTCAATGACAAATACCGATACAATCGTTCTGATCCTTTGATTGCAAGGATCGGAGCGATTATGGGAAACGACGCCGAAGACGGGATGCTTGAAATAAACGCGGCGGACGGAGACATAAAGCTGACCGGATTCGCAAGCAAGCCCACCTTGCGCCGCGCCAGCTCCATCGACCAGTATCTGTTCGTGAACCGGCGGCCCGTGAAAGACAAGGTTTTGGTCGGGGCGCTCCGCGCCGCATACTTCGATGTGATGCATGCGCGCGAGTTTCCGCTGTGCTGTTTGTATCTGGAACTGCCGCCGCAATCGGTCGATGTGAATGTCTCGCCCGCCAAAACCGATGTGCATTTTTTAGAGCCGAACCGCATCCGGGATTTTATCGTGAAGGCTCTTCGCGCGGCCATCGCGGCGACGCCGACGGCCGCAATATCTGGGCCGCTGGCCGGGGTGGATTTTCCAATCGCCGCCCCCGCCTGGTCCGGGCCGCAGGATTTGTTCGCCGCGATGCCCGCGCCGAATCAAATCGATTCGCCCCTGCCCGCTTTGGATTATCCGCTGGGGCTGGCCCGCGCGCAGATCGCGAACAAATATATTCTGTCCGAGACGGCGACGGGGCTGATTATCATAGACCAGCACGCCGCGCACGAACGCATCACATACGAGAAGCTGCGGACCGGAGCCGTCAAGCGCCAGCCGCTTCTCGCGCCGGAAATAATCCGCCTGCGCCCGGGCCAGGCCGCGAGCGTTCTGGAATTGAAGGACGAGCTCGCGGCGTCGGGCCTCGCGCTCGGGCCGTTCGGCGAAGACGATATTGCGATTTATGAAAAGCCCGCGGACTTCGACTTGGACTGGACCGAATGCCTCGGCGCGATGGCGGACGAAGTTCAAGCCAACGGCCATTCGTCCATCGCGATGGAAAAACTGCACTTGAAGCTCGCGAATTACGCCTGCCACCACAGCGTCCGCGCGGGCCAGCGCCTGTCGTTGGAGCAAATGAACGCGCTCCTGCGGCAAATCGAAGAGACCGAGCGCGGCGGGGAATGCAACCACGGCCGCCCGGTCTGGCGCGTCTTCACATTCGACGAGCTGGACGGCCGGTTCGAGAGAAGTTAGGGGTTAGGGACAGGGGTTAGGGGATAGAGAATATTGTTGCCACGCTTGTTTTTTATAAAAAACTTATCGCGCGCTGCGCTAACCCCTAACCCCTGTCCCTGACCCCTATTTTGCCCTTTGCACTTCCCGCTTTTTATTGCTATATTCCCATAAATAAAAGGATTTATTATGGAAAACGCAGCCACCGGGAACAGCACTTTGGGAATGATAATCTGGTGCGGGGTAATCTTCGCCCTGATGTATTTTATGATGATACGGCCGAACAAAAAGAAGATGGCCGAATATAAGAATATGCTGGCGGGATTGAGAGTCGGCGCGCGGATAATATTCGCGGGCGGAATCTACGGCACGATACGCGAGATAAAGGACGAGGCCGTCCGCGTCGAAATCGCCGACGGAGTCGTGATAGAGATTCCGAAAAGCGCCGTGGCGAACATAGTATAGAGAATAAGAGAATAAGAGAATAAGAGAATGGAACTTGCGGAGTCGCAAACGCCATTCTCTTATTCTCTGCAAACGCGAAGCGTTTGCATTCTCTCATTCTCTTTCTTACAAGGAAAGAGTTATGTTAAAGAAATTGCTTATTATATTCACGGCGCTGTTCGGCGTGTCTCTGGCGCTGCCGACCATTTGGCCCGCATCCGAATCCGTTCTTCCCGGATTTTATCACCCGGTGTCTTTGGGGCTCGACTTGAAGGGCGGCGCGCAGCTGTTGCTCGCGGTCGACACCGACGCGATGATGCGTGAAAAATCGGCCGCGCTTTACGACGGGGTCCGCGGCGGCTTGCTCAACCGAGAAAAAGGCGTGATAAGATTTTCCGATTTGACCCGCGGCCAGGGCAATGTGTCGTTCAAGGTCGTGAACGCGGCCGATGTCGCCGCCGCCAAGGGCCGCATAAAGTCCGTCATCCCGGACGCCAGCGTCGAAAATAACGGCAATACAATCTCGGTCGGATATTCGGACCGCGAGCGCGAAAAGGTCCTGTCCGACGCTTTGGCCCGCAGTATCGAAATCGTGCGCCGCCGCATAGACGCCTTCGGCACCAAGGAGCCTTCGATTCAGCAGCAGGGCGGAAAATATATTCTGGTTCAGCTGCCCGGCGTCGACAATCCCGACCGCATAAAAGAGCTTATCGGCAAGACCGCGAAAATGACATTCCACCTTGTGAACGAAAACGCGATAGGCGCGGAGAAATTGCCGTCGGGCACAATCGCCCTGCCGTCGCGCGACGGCGGAATGGTTCCGATTTTCACCAAGGTTGAATTGTCGGGCGAAAACCTCACCGATTCGCAGGCCTCATTCGACCAAAACAATGTGCCCGTCGTGACCCAGGAGTTCGATTCGGCCGGAGCGCGAAAGTTCGCGCGCCTCACCACCGAGAATGTCGGGCAGAGATTCGCGATAGTCCTCGACAACGAGGTCTTGTCCGCGCCGGTTATCAGGGAGCCCATACCGGGCGGCCGCGGCCAGATTTCCGGGAACTTCACGACGCGGACGGCCGAGGACTTGGCGGTGCTGTTGCGCTCGGGCGCCCTGCCCGCGCCGCTTGAAGTGATAGAAGAGCGCACCGTCGGCGCGGGCCTCGGCGCGGACGCGATAGAGTCCGGGCGCATAGCCTGCGTCTGGGGCGTCCTCCTTATAATGATGTTTATGCTGGCGATTTACGGCCGGTTCGGCGTTATCGCCGACGCGGTCCTTCTGATAAACCTGCTTATGATAATCGGAATATCGGCATTTTTCGGCGCGACCCTGACCCTGCCCGGAATCGCCGGAATAGTCCTGACGCTCGGAATGGCGGTCGACGCGAATATTCTGCCATTCGAGAGAATCCGCGACGAAATGAAAGCCGGGTCTGGCGCCCTCCGCGCGGTCGACGCCGGATACAGCAAGGCGTTGAAGGCCGTTATGGACGGAAATCTGACGACCTTGATTTGCGCGCTGGTCCTGTTCCAGTTCGGCGCAGGCCCGATACGCGGATTCGCCGTGACGCTTTCGGTCGGAATAATGACGACCTTGTTCACATGCATACCGCTTTCCAAATTGCTGATTGATTTCTATATGGGAAAACACGGGCGCAAAATCGGATTCGTAAGGATAAAAAAATGACATTCGACTTCAAGTTTATGAAATACCGGAAACTGGTCTACGCGGTCAGCGTTCTGCTGATACTCGGTGCTGTCGCATCCTTGGTTTTCAAGGGGCTGAACTATGGCATAGACTTTTCGGGCGGCATCGCGATAGACGCGAAGCCGGCGGCGGGATACCAGCTCGATAAAATGCGCGGCGACCTGGCCGAATGGAATCCCGAGCTCCAAGCCGATGACAAAGGCAATGTCCTGATACGCGTCGGTCTGGATAAGAACGCGACCGAGGCGGAGCAGAACGCGCGCGTCGCCGAAATCAAAAAGGCCCTCGGCGACCGGGTGAGCTATCAGCAGGTTCAGATAGTCGGGCCGAAAATCGGCGGCGAACTGATACGCGGCGGAATTATGGCGATAGTATTCGCGTTCCTTATGATGGCGGTCTATGTGTGGATTCGATACAGGGGCGGATACGCGGTCGGCTCGTTTCTGGCGCTTTCATTGGATTTCTTTTTGATGTTCGGATTTTATTCGATTGCGGGATTGGAGTTTTCCCAGACGGCGATAGCGGTGATTCTGACCGGCATAGGATATTCGATAAACGACAAAATCGTGAACTACGACCGCATCGAGGAGAACGCGAAGAAATACAAGACTATGCCGACGGACCAGCTTATAGATTTGTCCGTGAACGAGATGTTCGTCCGCACGCAGATAACATCGGTCTCGACGGCGCTCGGAATGATGGCGATGCTGATATTTGCGGGCGGAACGCTGGGCGACTTTGCGCTGGCCATGCTGTTTTCGATATTCGAGGGAACGCTCTCTTCGATATTCGTCTCGAACGCGCTCCTTATGAACTTTAATATCCGGGAAAAATGAATAGAGAATAAGAGAGCGCAAACGCTTCGCGTTTGCAGAGAGTAAGAGAATGGAGATTATTAAAATGCTTTCATTAAAACTTAAAGCACGGCGGTTATGTCAGGCTCCGTTCTCTTATTCTCTTATTCTCTTATTCTCTATTTTCGTATCTCTGTTCTCTCTCGGCGGCTTCGCCGCCGAGGCGGCGCCGCAGTTCGACGAACTGACCGCGGCCGAATCGGAAATGTCCGAAACATTCGCGGACATATATGAAACGCTCGACGGGGTGAAATGGGGCGGCAAGGATATGCGCGTCGCGTTGGAATCCTTGGAAAACATAGCGCCGAAGATAAAAATCGCCGCGACCGACCAACGGGTGGTGGTTCTGCGCGCCAACGATATTATCGGAAACTGGCCGCGGCCCGCGGACAAGGACTGGAAAAGCTATGGCGAGATAACGACCGCGATAATATCGAAACTGGCGCCGCGCTCCACCATACCGGCGTCCGAAATATATCGCGCCGCGATAACGGCCATGATGCGCGGAATAAACGAAAGCGGAAAATACACGGCGCCGCGAACGCTCTCCGACGACCCGCATGTTTTGACGACGCTCGGCATCGCGGGCGTCCGGACAACATCGGGCGACTATGTAATCAATACCATATTCAAGGGCTCGTCTGCTGACGCGGCGGGCTTGGAGGAGGGCGACATTCTGACAATGGCGAACGGACGCAGGCTGCGCGATTTGTCCGATATGGAGGTCCTCGGTCTCTTCAACGGATTTTCGTCGGGCACTATAAAGGTCCGTGCGATCGGCCGCGACCGCAAAGAAAAATCGGCGACGCTTCGGCGCGCGTCGATAATACTCGCGGACGCGGATGTGGTCCTTATGAATACGAATGCGGGCGGCTCGATACTTGAAATCATAGTCCATAAAATAACGCCCGGGGCGGTCGACATAATTATGAACGCATTGGATATTTACAAGAGCGAAATCGCCGGAATATACCTCGACCTGCGCGCGACGGGCGGCGACGACGAGACGGCCTTCGCGCAATTGGCGGGCTTGCTGGTCGGGCAGGTTCCGGTCGCATTGATGTCCGAGGTCGCGACGGACGATGTCGAGATAATCCCGTCGAACGAGCCCATGGCGGCGGGCGTTCCGATTGTGGCGGCGGTATCGAACGCGACCAACGGCGCGGCCGAGGCATTGGCCTTCGCGCTGTGGGAGAACAATGCGGCGGTCGTTATCGGCGTTCCGACCGCAGGACGCGCGAAATTATTATCAAAGCTTCCTCTTAAAAACGGCGGAACGCTCGAACTTCTGAACCGCGAAATCAAATCGGGCCAAGGGCGCAAAATCGACGGCCGCGGATTTTTCCCGCTTGTATGCCTGTCTAATATTCGGACCGCGGACCAAAAGGACGCCTTCGTTCTGAACATCAAAAATCGCGAATACGCGGCCAAGGACTTCAACGACGCCCAATTCGACCCGGCGGAAATACGCCGCGGATGCCCGAACATAAAGTCCGGGGCCGACGAGGACGCGGCGGCATCGGCGGTCGCGATGGACATACTTCTCGCGCCCGAGGTCTACAACCGGCTTTCATCAAAGGAATAAAAAATGTTTCTGACCAAACACGAGCATATAAACCCGCGCGCGGTTTTTCGCGGAACGATAATATTGACAATTCTTCTGATCCTTGGATTCGCAGGGGCGGACGGATTTCTGTTCGATTTGACGCGGCCTTTTTCGGACTGGAAAATCTGGGCCTGGACGGATTCGGTCGGGCAATGGAAATATATAGCGGCGGCCGCCCTGCTCGCCTTTATCGCGGCGAAAATATACAGGTTCGCGACGACAAACAAACTCGGGCTTGAAAAACTTTCGGCCAACATTTTTTGCGCCGTCGTGCTCGCCGAGGGTCTCGTCGGCGCGATAAAGCTCGCGGTCGGGCGCCTGCGGCCCCCGTTCCACGCGTTCGACCCGTTCTCGATGTCGGACATCGCGCACAGCTTTCCGTCCGGCCATACGGCGGGCGCGTTCGCGGCATTGGTTTCAATCGGGCTGCTCTATCCGCGGTTAAAGCCTGTCTCTTGGACGATTGCGGCAATAGCCGGAATCGGCCGCGTGTGCTACGGCGCGCATTGGCCGACGGATGTCCTGGCGGGCGCGTTCATCGGCGCGCTTTCTGCGGACATCATCGTCTATGTCCGGCACAGACATAGGTATCAGGTATCTGGAAACAGGTATCAGGAGGTCTGCATTTGTTGCAAGGCATTGTCTTATAATTTGCACTGCACCCCTGATACCTGTTTCCAGATACCTGATACCTAATTTTGACATTTTGCATTCCATCCTATATAATGGCCCGACCAAAGGCGGCGTAGCTCAGGGGTAGAGCACGGGAATCATAATCCCTTGGTCGGGGGTCCGAATCCCTCCGCCGCTACCAAAATATAACGACTTATGACGGAGGAGTTTGCGTCAATTCCCTCAATGCGGGAGGATGTCGCGTGAGCTTGAAATAAAATGAAGATAAGAAATATTGCGATAATCGCCCATGTCGACCACGGCAAAACGACGCTGGTGGACAATATGCTGAAACAGGCGGGAACATTCCGCGCCAACGAGCGCGTGGCCGAGCGGGTTATGGATTCTGGCGAGATAGAGCGCGAGCGCGGCATCACCATATCGGCCAAGCCGACCAGCATCCTGTGGAACGACAATAAAATAAATATAGTCGATACCCCCGGGCCCGCGGACTTCGGCGGCGAGGTCGAGCGCATTCTTTCGATG